>DATNEW010000049.1 GCA_035606695.1 Gemmatimonadaceae bacterium | reverse complement strand
AGCCGACGTTCGCGAGATCCGGAATGTTCTGCCAATCCACGAGACAGTTGCCGCCCGAACACTGCGCGCCACACTCGATGATGTGCCCCGCCACGATGCCCGCGGCGAGCTTATCCCAGTCTTCGCTGCCCCACGCGAACTCGTGGCGCAGGGGTGCCATCGTCAGCGCGGTATCGGTGCTGCGGCCGGTGATGACGATGTTCGCATCCTTCGCGAGCGCTTCGATGATGGGCGTCGAGCCGATGTAGGCGTTGGCCGACAGCACGCGATCGCGCACGGTGGACAATGGTTCGCCGGTTTCCATGTTCGCGAGCGCGTGCCCCTGCGCGATCAGCTCGTCCAGTCGCGGCAGCAGATCATCGCCAGTGACGACGCCGATGCGGACTTTCTCGGAGACGCCGCGCTTCTGCGCGACCGCTCGGATGGCGGCAGCGCATCCCGGCGGATTCACCCCGCCCGCGTTCGCGATCACCCGCACGCCGCGCTCGGCGACCGCCGGCAACACGCTCTCGATGGCGCCGACGAAATCGCGCGCGTACCCCAGGTTGGGATCGCGCTCCTTCTGCTTTTGCAGAATGCTCATCGTGACTTCGGCGAGGTAGTCGAGCATCAGGTAATCGACGTCGCCGCCTTCGACCTGCCGTCGGGGCGCCTCGAGCCAGTCGCCCCAGAACCCCTGCCCTGACGCGACGCGTACCACTCGTTGCTCGGTCATGTTTGGTATTGTTCGCCGAGAAAGGTCATCGTTCCTCGCTTCGGCGCTCCGCGCCTACGCTCGGAATTCCGTCGAGAAAAGTCATCGTTCCTCGCTTCGGCGCTTCGCGCCTTCGCTCGGAATTCCGCCGAGAAAAATCATGCGTCTTCGAAATGTGCGGGTAAGACGAACGGACCTAGATGCGGTCCTGGATTCTGCATCGAGGCGCGCAACGCCATCGCGAGGACGTCACGCGTGTCTTCGGGGTAGACGATCGCGTCGATGAAGCCGCGCGCACCCGCATATTTCGCATCGAGCTGATGCTCGTAATCCGCGCGCATCTCGGCGATCGACTCCTGCACGTCGGGCGCGAGATCCTTCTTCGCCGAGCGCGCCGCCTCGATCGTCGGGCCGTGCACGGCTTGCACCGCCGACTCGCCTTCCATCACCGCCATGCGTCCCGTCGGCCAGCTGAAGATGAAATCCGGATCGAAGCCCTGGCCGGCCATTGCGTAGTAGCCCGCGCCCGACGCGTGATTCACCGTGAGCACGATCTTCGGCACGCGCGCTGTGGCCATCGCTTCGACGAAGCGCGCGCCGGCGCGAATGATTCCCTCGTGTTCCGCTTCGGACCCCACCATGAAGCCGGAGACGTCCTGCACGAAGAGCAACGGAATCCGCTCGCGATCGCAGCGATCGATGAAGTACGCGACTTTCTCGGCGCTCTCGGTGTACACGATGCCGCCGAACCGCGGCTTCTCTCCCGCTCGCCCCTTGATGAGACCCCGCTGATTCGCGATGACGCCGATCGGCGTGCCGTCGATGCGCGCGTCGCCACAGATCATTTCCTTCGCGAGATGACCCTGAAACTCGTCGAGCCGACCGTCGTCGAGAATCGCTTTCAGCAACTCGTGCATGTCGTAGGACATGCGGTGGTCGGAGGGGAGAAGGTCGTACAACCTATGCGTGTCATCCTGAGGGCTGGAGGCCCGAAGGACCCCATTCATCGAGGACGGGCTCGCCCCGGCGACCGAGGGGTCCTTGCCCTTCGCTTCGCTCAGGGTCAGGATGACCGTGTGGCGCGGGATGACACTGATCAACTCGCGCAACTTCGCGAGACACGCATCGTCGTCATCCACCGCATAGTGCGCGACGCCCGAAACCTCGGTGTGCGTGACCGCGCCGCCGAGTGTTTCGCCGTCGATCGTCTGGCCGGTGGCGCCCTTCACGAGATTCGGCCCACCCAGCCCCATGAACGAGGTGCCCTTGACCATCACGATGAGATCGGACAGCGCGGGCAAGTACGCGCCGCCGGCGATGCACGGCCCCATCACCGCGGCGAGCTGCGGAATGCGCAGATAGCGCCGCATGATGGAATTATAATAAAACAATCGTGATGCACCGTACTGGCCCGGGAAGACGCCGCCCTGATATGGCAGGTTCACGCCCGACGAATCGACCAGATACACGATCGGAATGCGGCAGCGCATGGCGATCTCCTGCGCGCGGAGCATCTTCTTGATCGTCTCCGGCCACCACGAGCCGGCCTTCACCGTCGCGTCGTTCGCGACGATCACGACCTCGCGGCCATGAACGATCCCGATGCCCGTCACCACGCCCGCACCAGGCGCCTGCCCGTCGTACTGATCGTACGCCACGAGCAGGCCGATCTCGAGAAAGCGCGCGCCCTCGTCCGAGAGCCGCGCGATCCGCTCGCGCGCCGTCAGCTTTCCCTGTTTGTGTTGTCGCGCGATCTTGTCCGGTCCGCCGCCTTCACGAAGCTTCGCCTCGAGCGCCCGAACCTCCGCGCTCAGCTCGCGCAGCCGTGTCGTTCCTGTCTTACTCGCCGTCACGCTTCCTGCCCGAGCGTTTCCTCTCGCTCGGAGAACCACTCGCGGATGTACTCGATCAGGTCAGTCGTCGGGGTTCCGGGACCGAACAACTTGCCAATGCCGAGCCCTTGCAACGACTCCATGTCTTCGCGCGGGATGATGCCGCCCCCGGTGATCAGAATGTCGTCGCGCCCTTGCTCGTGCAGCAGCTCGCGCACGCGAGGAAAGAGCGTCATGTGGGCGCCGCTCAGAATCGACAAGCCGACCACGTCGACGTCTTCCTGGACCGCGGCGGTGGCGATCATCTCGGGCGTCTGATGCAGCCCGGTATAAATCACTTCCATGCCGGCATCGCGGAGCGCGGCGGCAACCACTTTCGCGCCGCGATCGTGGCCGTCGAGGCCCGGCTTCGCAACGAGTACTCGAATTGGACGCATGTCTGGCATGACATCAAGAAGCTAGCGGGGCCGCTTGCGCCGGGGCAACGGACGCAGAGGGCTCAAGGGTCGTAATGGTGGTTCCTTCCGCGCGACGACGAGCATCTCGCTCGAGTCGCGACGCAACGGCCGATCGCGCAGGCCGTCATACGTCGCCTCGACGATCAAGCCCGCCTCCGCGAACAGCTCGGCAAGTCGCGTCGGCGTATACAGGCGGATCGCGTGGTCGCGCGATCCGTGACTCCGAGGGCCCGACCACACCGTGTGCACGTGCAACTGACCCGACAATGCATCGAACGAGCGCTCCTGCGCGATCAGCGTTCCGTCCTGCGTCTGCCACCAGTCGCGCTCGAGGAACCGCGCCATCACGCCGTCTCGGCTTCCGCCGTACCACACGACCACGCCGCCTGGTGCAAGCACGCGTGCAAACTCGCTGATCACGCGACGATCGTCGGCGGGATCGGCGAAAAAGCCGAACGATGTAAAGAGATTGAGCACCGCATCGAAGCGTCCGGTCCATTGCGCCGGCAGCGCCCGCATGTCGCCGCGCGTGTAGCGAAGGGTGCGCGCTGTTCCGCGCGCGCGTGCTTTGGCGAGCAGCTCGCGTGAGTAATCCAATCCGTCGACGTCGAAGCCCGCTTCGGCGAACAAATGCGCGTGACGCCCCTGGCCGCACGGGACGTCGAGAATGCGCGCGCCCGACGGCAGGCCAAGCACGTCCATGAGCCGAGCGACCTCGTGTCGGTCGCGCTCGAGCGAAAACAGCGGTTCGTACTCGAGCAGGTATTGCGCGTCGAAGTAGTCGGCCCACCAGTTCGGATTCGCCATGGCGGGAAAGCTACTCGTTGCGGGAATCCATCAGCCGTGTCATCCTGAGGGCGCGCAGCGACCGAAGGACCCCTGTCGCTGCGGCGCGTTCCGCACGGAAAGGGGGTTCTTCGCGGCTGCGCCGCTCAGGATGACACTTTATGTCGCACAACCCCGTCTCACGCCGCGACGCCATCAAGTTCGGACTCGGTGCCGGTGCGCTGCTCTCACTCGGCAAACTGCCGAGGTTCGGCTCCATCGCCGCCCCGGGTGCGTTGATCGAACGCGCGATTCCGTCGAGCGGCGAGAAGTTGCCAGTCGTTGGTATGGGCACCGCGGTGAAGTATGAGAACCCGACGCCCGAGCAACTCGTCGAGCTCACCAACGTACTGCGGCGGTTTCCCGAGCTCGGCGGCAAGGTGCTCGATACGGCGCCGTCCTACGGACGCGCCGAAAGTGTCGTCGGCGAGGCGCTCGCCGAATTGAAGAATCGCGACAAATACTTTCTCGCCACGAAGGTCGGGCGGCCCGCGAGAGATCTCGCGGCGGCGCGGACGATGATCGACGATTCGTTCGCCCACCTGCGGAGCGACCGCATCGATCTATTACAGATCTGGAATGTCGCCATGCCCGACACGCTCGCGCCGCTTCTGCACGAGCTCAAGGACGCGAAGCGTATTCGTTACACGGGCATCACGACGAGCATGAAGCCGTCGTACGGCGCGCTCGAAGACGCCATGAAAAAACACAAGCTCGACTTCGTGCAGATCGACTATGCGGTCGACAACCGCAGCGCCGGCGAACGCATTCTGCCGCTCGCCGCGGAGCTGGGGATGGGCGTCCTCATCAACCTGCCGTTCGGCCGCACGCGTGTGCTGCCGAAAGTTCTTGGCAAACCGGTGCCGGACTGGGCCGCCGAGTTCGACGCCGCGACGTGGCCGCAGATCCTGCTCAAGTACATCGTGTCGAATCCGGCCGTGACGTGCGTCATTCCCGGCACCGACATGGTGCAGTTCGCGGAAGACAACAATGCCGCGGCGCGCGGACGGTTGCCGAGTCCGGAAATGCGAAAGCGGATTGAGAAGTATTTCGACGAGATGGCGTAGGCAACTGACAGAAGTCATTCCTCGACTTCGGCGCTGCGCGCCTCCGCTCGTGATGACTTCCAGGGTTACCCCCTCGTCCACAACAACAACACTCCGCACCCGCTCGTCGACCCCGTCGCGTTGTACTCCGACGGCACCTCCGCCGGCGAGGCGTAGTACTCGGCGGCTGCGAAGTCGGCCGTCATCATGATCTCCAGGTCGGGCGGCTCGACGCCCGCGAAACTCCGCGTGTTCGCCCACATGAGCATGCCGTTCATGTACAGCGACACCGGACACGTACCCGTGAGATGTCCGCCGCTCAAGTACGCCGTGCCGCGTCGCGTTCGGAACATGTGCATGCCGAGTTTCGTCAGCAGCGAATTGAGCGGCCGGCCATTCGCCTTGTCGAATTCATCCGTCAGCATGAAGTGGCCGATGCCCAGCTTTGCGCGATCGAGAATTCCGTTGTTCACCGCGCCGAGACTCTCGACCGTGCTGTTCGTCGATCGCGCCGTCACTTTCACCGCCGCAAGCTCCGTTACCGTTCGCAGCGTGACCGTCACCGGCAGCGTATCCGTCGGCTTGATGTCGACGACGAGTGGGCGCTGCTCGAATCCCGGCTTTCGCACGCGCAGCATGTTCGGACCTTCGGGGAGCGTCGCGAGGCTGAGCGTGCCGTCGGCGGTCGAGCGGCCGATAGTTCGGCCCGTGTTCACGTCGAGAAGCTCGGCATCGGACAGCGGCGCGCCACTCGACGCCAGGACCGTCGCGCGACGCCGTCGAAATGCGGGCAACCCCACCACATCGGCGCGCGCGAGCGTCAGCGTCGGCCGCGCGATGAGCGCTGTCGAATCGAGCGTGATCGTCGCGTACGCACTCACCAACGAATCGCGCGCGGCGCTCACTGTAATCGGAATGTTCTGCGGCGCACCACAGATGGCGAACGTCCCGGTCGAATCGGTGCGTCCGACGAAACGCAGCACACCCCCACTCGCCGATGGACTGGGCCACCGCACGTTGACGGTTGCGTCAGTGGCGGCCGTTGCGCCGACCAGCACGCGGCCGAGCACCAGCGCACGGCCCGTCGCGCCGGCGTCGCTCGCGTGCGCGTCTTCACACAACGATTGAATGTGTTTCACGCGCGACGGCATCGTGATGGCCGCGGCGGTTGGCGCGTCGCGGCGCAAGTCGACCGTCGTCGTCGACGCCGTCGCGAATTCACCGAACGTGGTGTCGATCGCCTCGGCGACGTACGGCCCTGGAAGGATCGACACGATGCGAAACGCACCGGTCGAATCGCTCTGCGTATCGAATGACGTGCCGCGCAGATGCACGTAGACGCCCGCAATGGGATGGCCATCATCGCCCATCACACGCCCGGTCAACGTCGGCAGCGTGTCGCGCCACACGTCGCCTTCGGGCCAACTGGCTTCGGCCACTTCACCGCCAACATCGCGCAATGCGGCAATGCCGGCCGTTGCCGTTGCACGGCCGCCGCGGAAACGAATGTCGGTTCGGGCGAGGACGGGCAAGCGGAGGTTCCATCGCTGCGTCAAGGCGACGCCGCCGGGCATGTCGGCGAAGCTCAGCGATCCACCAGCCGCGGCATCGAGCGCCGCACGTTCGAGATTTCCAGTGAACTTGAACTCGAGCGAACGAAGCTGCCAATGCGAACGATCGAGCCACATCACGCCGTCGATATCGACGAGCGATTTCCTTGACGGCGCCGGCGTGAACGCAAGACCGACCTGCCCCGGATGATCAGCCGCATCGGCGCGCCGCGATAAACAATGCGTCCTGACGAACGAGGAGTCGAGCAGCACGTCGGCGTCGGGCGCGAAGTAGGTGCGATGCTCGCCGGTCGTGTCGCTATTCGCATACCCTTTCGATTCGTACTCAGCCGCCGTGCGTCCGGAGGCGAGCGGCGTCGAAGCCGTGAACACGCTGTCCACGACGAGCTGCTGCTGCACCCGCGCGCCGGTGCGATCCAGCGTGCGATCGTACAACAGGACACGCACGCTCGGCGGATTGGCTTCGCGGGCGACGACGCTCGCGAGAAGCGCGGCGCGCGCCTGCTCCCAGAGCGCAAACGCCTCGGGTCTGTCGTCGCGCGACGGACACATTGATTGGTCATGCACCTGCACCGCCTCGAGCACGGCGGGCACCGTGGTCATGGTGAGGTCGATGGTGACGTGTGCGTTCGCCACGGTCGCGGTAAGCGTCGAATCGATCGGTCTGAAGCCGATGCGAATGGCGTGCAGCCGCGCGGCGCCGCTTCCCGACAGGCGATACTGCCCCTGCGCGTTCGTGATCGTTCGCGCGAGCGTCCGACCATCGGACGCGATCAGCGAAATCACCGCGCCCGGAATGGGCGCACTGGACGCCGCGTCCCGTACGCGGCCGTCGACGCTTTGCCCGTTCGCCGAGCTCGCGAGTCCGAGGAGCGCCGTCGCGCCTACTGTGTATGCAAGTAGTCTCACGTGGCGACGCTACGACGTGCGACAGCGGCGCGCAAGAGTTTTTGCGCGCCGCGGTTGTAAGCGTTGTTGAAGTATCGCGAGAACGACGGAAACCTAAAAGAACACCGGCTCGCGATACGCGCCGAACACGCTCTCGAGCGACGCGCGGATCTCGTACAGCGTGCAATAGCGCCGTGCCGCCTCGAGAATGTGCGGGAACACATTCTCCGAGCCCTCGGCCGCCTGCTTGAGGCGCGCCAGCGCCTCGTCGCACGACTGCTGATTTCGTTCGGCACGCATCGTCGCCATGCGCTCACGCTGCGAACGCTCAGCTTCCGCTCCGACTTTGAGAATCGGAATCGACAGCTCGGGCTCGTCGGTCACGAACTCGTTGACGCCGACGATCGCGCGCCGATGTTGCTCGATCTCCCACTGTTGCCGCGCCGCGGATTCCGCGATCTTGCGCTGGAACCAACCGGTCTCGAGACCGGCCACCACACCGCCCACGCCTTCGATTTCGGCGAAGAGCGACTCGGCTTCGCGCTCGAGCTGGTCGGTCAGCGCTTCGACGTAGTATGAGCCGCCAAGCGGATCGATCACGTTCGGGACGCCGGTCTCATACGCCAGCACTTGCTGCGTACGCAGCGCGACCTGCACGGCTTCTTCCGTTGGCAGCGCGAGCGTTTCGTCCATCGAGTTCGTGTGCAGCGACTGCGTGCCCCCGAGGACCGCGGCGAGTGCCTGGTAGGCGACGCGCACGACGTTGTTCATCGGCTGCTGCGCCGTGAGCGTGACTCCCGCGGTTTGCGAGTGGAAGCGCATGATCCACGAGCGCGGACTCTTCGCGCCATACCGTTCCTTGAGATGGCGCGCCCAGATGCGCCGCGCCGCACGCAGCTTCGCGATCTCCTCGAAGAAGTCGTTGTGGATGTCCCAGAAGAACGAGAGGCGCGGCGCGAAGTCGTCGACGTCGAGCCCGCGCGCGATGCCGCGTTCGACGTACGTGAATCCGTCGGCGAGCGTGAACGCCAGCTCCTGTGCGGCCGTCGAACCGGCTTCGCGAATGTGGTAGCCGGAAATCGAGATCGTGTTCCACAGCGGCGCATGCTTCGCGCCCCACTCGAAGCAATCGACGATCAGACGCAGCGCGGGCTCGATCGGAAAGCACCACGCATGTTGCGCCATGTATTCCTTGAGGATGTCGTTCTGGATCGTTCCCCGGAGCTTCTCCGAGGAGACACCCTGCTTCTCCGCCGCCGCGATGTAGAACGCCCAGAGAATGATCGCCGGGCCGTTGATCGTCATCGACGTGGAGACCTTGTCGAGCGGAATGCCGTCGAACAGCACTTCCATGTCGGCGAGGCTCGAGATCGCGACGCCCGTTTTGCCCACTTCGCCGAGCGAGCGCGGGTGATCCGAGTCGTAGCCCATGAGCGTCGGAAAATCAAACGCCGTCGAGAGCCCGGTCTGTCCGTGCTCGAGCAGAAACTTGAATCGCGCGTTGGTGTCGCTCGCCGAGCCGAAGCCGGCGAACTGGCGCATCGTCCACAGCTTGCCGCGGTAACCGGTCGGGTGAATGCCGCGCGTGAACGGATACATGCCCGGCACGCCGAGATTCTCGGCGCTCTGCGGGTCGGTGTCGAGCGCGGTGTACAGCGGCTCGACTTCCTTCTCGGAGTTCGTGAACGCGATCTGGCGCAGCTCGCCTTTGTCGTAGCGACGGCGCCAGTCGGCGACTTCAGCACGCAACCGCTCCAGCTCCGCGCGTTCGTCGTCGTGGTCGCCCGGATCGTTCGTCTGCTGTGCGAATTCTCGCGTCGAGGTCATGATTACGTAGTCCGCGTGAGAAGATTCCCGCTCCGCGCCAACAGCGCGTCGGCGACGTCGAACGGATTCGTCGCCCCCGCCTCCAATGCCGGAAGCTGCGCGTCGAGCCATTCGGTCGTGCCGTGATCATGCCACAATCGGCGGCGTACCCGCTGTTCAACGACGTCCACCACGCGCTCGCGCAACCGGGCGCGACGGCGGCGGCTCAGCATGCCGCTTCTCTCAAGATATCCGAAGTGCGCGTCGAGCGCGTCCACGACCTCGCTGATCCCCTCGGCTTTCTGCGCGACGGTGCGCAACACCGGCGGCGTCCAGTGATCGGCGTCGCGTTCCTTCGACGCGGCGCGGGCGGCGCGCCCGGGGTTCATCGCGAACTGTTCTTCCTTCGTCATGGCGCGGCCGAGGTCGACGCCGTGGTGCGCGGGCACGTGCTTGAGCGTGTTGCCGTCGCGCAGCCCGAGCATCAGCTCGAGCTCGTTGCGCAGCCGGTCGGCGCCGGGGCGATCCGCCTTGTTGACGACGAACACGTCGGCGATCTCCATCAGGCCCGCCTTCAGCGTCTGAATGGAGTCGCCGGATTCGGGAACGAGCACGACGACGCTCGTGTCGGCCGTGCGCGCGATGTCCAACTCGCTCTGCCCCACGCCGACGGTCTCAATTAGTATCCGATCGATACCAAATGCGTCGAACACGTCCGCCACCTCGCGCGTCGCCGCGGCCAGGCCGCCGAGCGAGCCGCGCGTTGCCATCGAGCGGATGAAGACGCCGGGATCGAGCGCCACCGACTCCATGCGAATGCGATCGCCGAGCAGCGCGCCGCCGGTGAACGGTGACGTCGGATCGACCGCGACCACGCCCACCGAGAGATCCGCCGCGCGATACGCCTGCACCAGATGCGACGTCAGCGTGCTTTTTCCTGCTCCCGGCGGCCCCGTGATCCCTATCCGCCGCGCGCGGCCGATGCGCGCCTGCATGCGCGCGAGCAGGCGATCGAATCCCGGTCGATGATTTTCGACGATGCTCACGGCGCGCGCGAGCGCCGCTTTGTGGCCGGCGTCGAAGTCGGAGAGGAGCTTCGCTTCGCGATCCATCGTCGCGCCACTCATTGCCGCGGTCACTTGCTCACGCGTGGCGGCTCGGGCTCGTCGTGCTCGTCGCGAATGTCCCCAACGAGCTCCTCGAGCAAATCCTCGAGCGTCACGAGTCCCACGGTGCGGCCACCGTCCTGCACGATCGCGATATGCAGTCGTTCACGAAGCATGCGGAAGAGTAGCTCGTTGCAGGGAGCGGTGGGAGTCGAGAAGGCGACCGGGCGCAGCGTCTTCGGCATGTCGCCTTCCGCCTTGATGACGTCGAAGGCGTGGACCATCCCGACGATCTGGTCGAGCGTGCCGTGATAGATCGGCACGCGGCTCCAGCGCGACTGCGCGATCTGCGACGCGAGCGTGTGCGGATCGACGCCGTCGGGCAGCGCGAAGATCTCCGAGCGCGGCGTCATCACTTCGCGCACGTCCTTCTCGCTGAACTCCACGACGCCGCTGATGATCGCGATCTCCTGATGCTCGCCGATCCCTTCCAGCTCGCCTTCGCGTAAGAGATCTTGAATGGGATCGCGATCGGCCAGCGGGCGCTGTTCTGGCCGCTCCGTGACGAAGATGCGGGCGATGGCGCGCCCGACGGCGATCACCGGCACCGTCGCGACGTCCATCAACCGCAGCAGCGGCAGGGCCAACGGCGCGACCGCCGCGGGCCACCGGCGGGCGATGGCGCGAGGAACGATCTGGCCGACGACGATGACGAATCCCGCGAACGCGAACGCCGCCCAGATCACGCCGATGCCGCGCCCCGACACGCCGATGATCATGCCCGAGATGAGCAGCACCATCGCGACGCCGATGTTGGCGGCGGTGAGCAGTCGATGCGGCCGCTCGAGATACGCCACCGCCGCCGCCGCGCCGCGCAGCTGCCGCTCGGCCCAATGACGCAGCCAGATGCGGCTTACCGAACGCACGGCCATGCCGCCTGCCGTGAGCCACGCGACCGCGATCAGTAGCACGATGAGGGGAAGGCTGAGCTTCATCAGCCGCGCTCCTCGTCATCGCCGCCCTTCGCGCCCTTTTCGGCCGGCAGCAGGCGCTCGAAGTACACCCGCTCGATGCGCCGCCGACGCACCCGTTCGACGACGATGCGAAAGCCCGTGAACGTCATCGACTCGCCGGCGCGCGGCACGCGGCCAAACATCGAGTAGACGAGACCGCCCACGGTCGTGACGTCCTCGAGGTCGAACTCCCAGTTCAATCGCTCGCGCAAGTCGTCGAGCGGGACGCGACCCGAAACCCAGTAGCACCGGTTTCCTTCCTGCTGGATCTCGGGCTCCTCGACGTCATATTCATCGCGAATCTCGCCGACGATCTCCTCGAGAATGTCTTCGATGGTGATCAGCCCGGCCGTGCCGCCGTATTCATCGCTCACGATGGCGATGTGCGTGCGCGTCGCCTGAAACTCGCGAAGCTGCGTGTCGATGCGTTTCGAGATCGGGATGAACGCCGGTGGACGCGCGAGCGAGAGCCACCCTGCTTCGGGCTCTTCGTCGGTGATGATCGACGGCAGCACGTCCTTCGCGTAGAGAATGCCGGTGACTTCGTCGAGCGTTTCATGAAACACCGGAAAGCGCGCGTGTTCCGAGCTCCGAATGCGATCGAGCACCTCGGACCACGGCGTCACGTCGTCGATGCCGACGATGTCCACGCGCGGAACCATGATTTCCTGCACTTCGGTTTCGCCGAGCGAGAAGACGCCGTGAATCAACTCTTCTTCGGCCGAAGAGACGTCCGCTTCCGCGGCCACGACTTCGCGAAACTGCTCGGTCGACGCTTCGCGTTCGGCCTCTCGTTCGCTCTCCGGAATGATCACCGCGAGCGCACGCTCGAGCGCGGCTCCGAGTGCGACCGCGGGTCGCAGCAGCCACCCGACGGTTCGCGTGACGCCCATCAGCCGCGCGTGAATCGACATGGGGTCGGCGTGCCCGATGGCGCGCGCCACACCCTCGCACAGCGTGCAGACGACGAGCGTTACCACCGCGATCGCGAGCACGCGCGACCACATGCCGAACGTCTCGAGCGCCAACGCTTGCGCGAACGCGGCGCCGGCAACGATGTACGCCAGCACGCGGGCCATCGAGAGCGCGCGATGCCGGCGCTCGCGCTCGATCACCACGGCGGAATCGAGCGCACTCGATTCCGCCGCGTGAAACGCCAGCAACGCGCTGTCCGCCGTCGCGAAGAGCGTTGCCGCTCCCGCCGCGACGATCCCGAGGATCCAGGCCGAGAGCTCGCTCATCGCGCGACGCGGCCCCGTGCTGCCAGCCTGCGCACGACGCGCTCCTGACGCCGCCACATCTCCGATCTCTCGCGATCGTCGGACTCGGGATGATCGTAGCCCAGCACGTGCAGCGTCCCATGCACCACGAGCCGAACGAGCTCCTCGCGCGGCGAGACCCCACGCTCTTTCGCATTCGCGCGAGCAATATCGGGACAGATGTAGATGTCGCCGATCACCGGGTCGCGCGGTGTCGCACGCGCGAAACCGAACGAGATCACGTCGGTCGCTCCCGCGTGATCCAGATGCCGGCGATTCATGCGCGCGATGCCCGCGCGATCGAGCAGCGTGACCGACAGCAGCGCGTTTCCAATCCGCTCGGCACGCAGTGCCGCACGCGCCGCGTCGGCAAGGCCCACGCGGCCCACCGACGTGCGAATGCCATTCGTGGTGACGTCGACGTCGAGACTCATGCGGACGCGAACTCGGAACCGACGCCGCCGGCCGCGGCCGGGTAGTCGATGCGGTTGTGATACATGCCAACGAGCACGCGAACGAAGACGTCCTTGATCATCTCCAGCTGCCGCAGCGTCAGCGGTGCGTCGGCAAGTTGCCCATCGTCGACACGCTGGCGAACGATGTGCTCGACGACGTCGCGAATGCGTGCGGGCGTGGGCTCGTGGAGCACGCGTGCCGCGGCTTCGATGCCGTCGGCGAGCATCACCACCGCGGTTTCCGCGCTTTTCGGGCGCGGCCCCGGATAGACGAATTCGTCGGACGCGGTCGCCGCGTCGTCGCGTCGCGCCTTGTCGAGGAAGTACGTGATGGTGCCGGTGCCGTGATGCTCGGTGATGAACGCGCGCAATGCGCGCGGCAGCTTGTGTTCGGCGGCGAGCTCGAGGCCCTGGTGCACGTGATCGCGTATGATGCGCGCGCTCGCACCGGGTTGCAGCGCATCGTGGGGATTGCGCCCCTTCGCTTGATTCTCGACGAAGAATTGCGGTTTCGCGATCTTTCCAATGTCGTGATAATATGCGCCAACGCGCGCCAGGAGCGCGTTCGCGCCGATCGCGCGACAGGCCGCTTCGGCGAGATTCGCGATCGCGATCGTATGCGCGTAGGTCCCGGGTGCCTCGAGGCTCAAGCGCTGCATGAGGGGCCGGTTGAGGTCCGACCATTCGAGCAGCGTGAGATCGGTCTCGATGCCGGTGAACGCCTCGGCCATGGGCAGCAGCATCACGCCGATCAGCACGCACGCAAACGCGTTGAGGATGCCGAATCCCGCCGAGACGAGGATGTCGCGCGACGGCAGGTCGAGCGTCAAGCCGATCGCCGTCGCGGTGACGATGTATGCGGCGCCGATGGCCATCATCCAGCGATACGACTGATTGCGGCGGCTGATCTCGCCGACCGCGAACGCGGCGACCACGCCTCCGACGAGATTGATGAAGAGCGCGTTGGTGCCGCGATACACACTCTGGCCGGCGACGAGCGTCGCGAGCACCGTGGCCGTCACCATGCTGACCCGGCGATCGAACAACGCGCTCAGAATCACCGCGGCGAGTGCGACCGGCACGAGCTCGGGATGAATCGGACGGAGATGGGCCACGATGGCGCCGCCGGCAATCACGAGCGCGGAGCAGCCCGCGACCGTGAGCAGCCTGCGAAAGTTCGCATAGACGCCGGGCCGAAACACGACGAGCGTCAGTCCGATCAGCGCGATGAGCACGAAGTCGAACAGCACCGCCCCGACGATGCGCCGTCCGCTGCGCGTCGATCCGCGATACGCGTCGGATGCGTCGCGCAGGGCGCGCAACTTTTCGTTCTGTTCGCGACCCACGACTTCGTTCGCGCCGATGATCTTCTCGCCGGCGAGGACGTCGTACTGGGCGGTCGGAACGGAGCGGCGCGCCTCATCCCGGCGCATCTCCGTCGTCGCGTGATCCGGAACGATGGTGGGATGGAAAAACGTGGCCAGCAATCGTGTATAGACCGAATCGCCGGTTGCCGACCCCGGGTCCGGGTGCAGCAGGCGCGCGCGGCTCACGAGCATGTTGAACGTCGTGATGCTGTCGCTCGGCACCCGCCGATCTTCGTTGCCGACGCGAACGACGACTTCGCCGCGCAGGGAGTCGAGCGCGCCGCTCTGTGCGACGCCGGCGCTGAGCCAGCGATCGAACACGCGGCCCAGCGAGAGCAGCAGCGCCTTGCGGCGCGTTTCGTTCGCGAGATACGTGGCTTCGCCGCTGCTCAGCCGAATACCCCAGCTTTGCGCGGCGCGCTGGACCGCCGTCGCCGCGTACGGCGGCGGGGTGTGCGCGGCGGACGCGATGGCCGAGGCGAACGCCTCGAGCGACTGCCGAGCGCTGTCGAGCGCCGCGGGGACGTAAAGAAATACCGGTTCGACCGACCGCACCGCCGCGTCCTGCTCCGTGCGCAACTGCGCCGGGGTCTTTAGAACTCTGTAACGAAACGGGGCGATGACGTTGTCCGCGGCGACGGAACCAACCTCGTACACCGGCAAGTCGATCGCCGGGGACGCCGGAAATAACGCGTACGTGAGGACGGCAAGCGCGACGGCGACGGCGATTCGCGCCGCGTGAAACATGGCCGGACGCCGCCGCGCCGCGTCGCTACTCCCCGGCGTCGGCAGCGTAGGCGCGGACGATGTCGCGGACCAGCCGATGGCGGACCACGTCGACCTCGGTGAAATAGTGAAACCCGATGCCGTCGATGCCGGGCAGAATGCGCTCGACCTGGAGCAGGCCGGAGTCTTCGCGCTTCGGGAGGTCGACCTGCGTCTTGTCGCCGGTGATGACCATTTTCGAATTCACGCCCAGACGCGTGAGCAGCATCTTCATCTGCATCGCGGTGGCGTTCTGTGCTTCATCCACGATCACGAATGCGTCGCCCAACGTGCGGCCGCGCATGAACGCGAGGGGCGCCACTTCGATCACGCGCTGCTCGAGCGCGCGCTGCACGCGCTCGAACGGCATCATCTCGTCGAGCGCATCGTACAGCGGGCGGAGATACGGATCGACCTTCGCCTGCATGTCGCCCGGAAGAAAGCCCAGGCTCTCCCCGGCTTCGACCGCCGGCCGCGCGAGCACGATGCGCCGCACGCGCTTTCGCGTCAGCGCGTCGACCGCGGCCGCCACCGCGAGGTAGGTCTTGCCCGTGCCCGCGGGCCCGATGCCGACGACGATGTCGTTTTCCTGAATCTTCTTCAGATACTCGGCCTGGCCCGGCGTCTTGGGCTGAATGACTTTGCGAACGCCCGGCAGCGCGATGCGCGGCCCGGCTCCGTTGCCACCGGCGCCGTTGCCGCCCGCTTCATCGCCGTCGTCGTCTTCATCGATGCCGCCGTCGACGATGTCGCCCATGCGCAGCACATCGTCCGGCGTGAGGTCGCGGCGCTGGCGCGCCGCGTCGATCATCCGACTCGCGATGTGCGACGCGCGATCGACGAAATCACGCGTCCCTGTGATGGTCAGCGTATCGCCGCGCAGGGTGACGCGCACGCCTCCCAGGCGGGACAACTCGATCAGATTGGCGTCGTTCACGCCGGCCAGCGTGAGTGGGTCGGCCCCTTCCGCGGAGATTCGCTGCGTGACGGTATCGTCACTCACGTCGCTTCACCTGATTTCTCTACAGTCACGCTGATGTGCAAGTCGTTGAGGTCGTCCGAGGGCACGACCGACGGCGCACCCTCGAACAATGCGCGGGCCGCGGTGGTCTTGGGAAACGCGATGACGTCCCGTAGCGAGCCGGCGTTCGCCAGCTGCATGGCGATGCGGTCGAATCCGAACGCGATGCCGCCGTGCGGCGGCGCTCCGGCGCGCAGTCCCTCGAGCAGGAAGCCGAATCGTGCCTGCGCCGTCGCCTCGTCGATGCCGAGCAGACTGAAGACCCGGGCCTGGACGTTCGGATCGCTGATACGAATGCTGCCGCCGCCGAGCTCCGTGCCGTTGCACACACAGTCGTACGCCTGCGCGCGCACGCGGTCGGGCGCGCTCTCGAGCAGGTGCGCGTCCTCCGGATTCGGCGACGTGAATGGATGATGCACCGGGCTGAGCGCGCCCGTAGTCGGATCCTTTTCGAGCATGGGAAAGTCGACGACCCACAGAAAGCGTGACTCGTTCGCCGGCACGAGATTCAATCTCCGCGCCACGTTCTGGCGGACACGGTCGAGCGACGCGCTCGAGACGCGATCGGAGCCGGCCACGAAGAGTACCAGGTCGCCGTCGGCGAGCCCCAGGCGCGCCGACGCATCCTCGCCCAGAAACTTCGCCGCCGGTCCCTCGAGGGCGCCGTTCGCGAACTTGAGCCGCAGCAAGCCCATAGCGCCGCCCTTTTTCGCGTCGGCCTCGATCTCGTCGACTTGCTTGCGCGAGAGCGTCGCGCCGCCGGGCACACGCAGCCCGCGCACGCGGCCGCCCGCCTCGAGCGCCGAGCGCGTGATGCCGAAGTCGGCGCCGCGGAAGACGTCGCTCGCATCGAACAACTCCAATTCGTACCGCGTGTCCGGGCGATCGGAGCCGTAGCGCTCCATCGCTTCCGCGTACGTCATCCGCGGGAACGTGTCGGGCGCGTCCTGCCCCGCCTCGCGCCAGAGCGCGGCGATGAGGCCTTCGCTCAGCCGGATGATGTCCTCCTGCGCGATGAACGACGCCTCGATGTCGATCTGCGTGAACTCGGGTTGCCGGTCCTGACGCAGATCCTCGTCGCGGAAGCAACGCGCGATCTGGAAGTAGCGGTCGAACCCCGACACCATGAGTAATTGCTTATAGAGCTGCGGCGACTGCGGCAACGCGTAGAACTCGCCGGCGTGTACGCGGCTTGGAACGAGGTAGTCGCGCGCGCCCTCGGGCGTGGGCTTGGTGAGAATCGGTGTTTCGATCTCGAAGAACCCGTGCTCGCTCAGATATCGGCGCGTCACCTGCATCAAGCGATGGCGCAGGATGATGTTCTCTTGCAGCTCGGGCCGGCGCAGATCGAGAAAGCGGTGCCGAAGACGCAGTTCCTCCGCGGCGAGATTCTCGTTGCGCGCGCGTGCGACGGGAATCGCGGGCGGCGTGGCCGGACCAACCACACGAAGACCCGTGGCGCGCACCTCGATCTCGCCGGTCGCGAGCTCGGGATTGCGCATGGCTTGCGGACGCGCGACGACTTCGCCGTCAACGAGCACGACCGTCTCGGGACCGAGCGCCGCCGCCGCGCTCACCACGCCGGCGTCCGCGGTGCGCGGATCGAACGAGACCTGCACGATACCGGCCCGGTCTCGCAGGTCCACGAACGCGAGGCCGCCCAGATCGCGGGCGCGATGCACCCAACCCCCGAGGCGAACAGTCTTACCGACGTCGGTCGTGCGGAGCGCGCCGCACAGATGGGTGCGAAGGGCCGTGGCGAGATGGTCCGTGTGCATCAAGGAATGGTACGTATGCAAGGGGCGCGATGGTAGTGATTCGGGTTGACCCTCGGCGTTGAATACAATAAGCTCAAGTATATGTCCCGCTTCATCTTCGCCATCGCGGCGTTCGTGGGTCTCACCAGCGCCGCCGTGGCGCAGCAAGTGCCTGGGCGGGACTTGCTGGAGTTTCCGTTGGGCCTGCTCGCCGACTCGCCGCCGCTCAGCCGCACCATGCCCGGCGGTTTCTGGAATCCAGCCAACGGCGCGCTAAACCCCGGCGACCACGCCGCGATCGGCTTCTCGGGACTCACGACGCCGCAAGAACAAGGCATTCGCCTGCAGATGATCGGCGGCGAGTTGCGTGTGTCGCCGACGCTCACGGCAACGATGACGTTCGCGAACGCGTCGGTCAGTGACATCATTCGCACGGCGACCGACCCGCAGTCCCTTGGAGAGATTCCGTACGGCACGTCGGTGGTCTCGGGCGGACTGTCGGCGCGACAGCACAACATCTCCTATGGCGCTGCGCTCAGGTATCGCTGGGCGACGCTCGACCTGAGTCACTCCCACTCGCTCGCGCTCGATGGCGGCGTCAGCGTAGACGGCGTCGCTGGAACGCCGGTGCGCCTGGCGGCCTCGACGTTCCTCTTCTCCGTGAACCATGGCCGCGAGACGCCGACATACATGCTCGGCGCTGACATGCCGGTCGTTCGACGCGATTCAATCCTCACGCTCCGCGCCGGCTATTCGGCGAGCCGGACCACGGGCCGCGGCCGGGACGACTATGCGTTCACCAGTGCCAGCTTTCGTCAGCTGGACGTGAGCGCCGGCGTTTCGCAGACGTCGGCGTACGGATCGACCGCGCAGCGACTGCGCCTGGGCGTTGGTCTGCGCTATGCCAACTATGACATCGCCTTCGGTCGTGAGGATGGCGCGGCAGGGTTCGGCGCCAGCTACCAGTTTCTGATTTCTCGAGTGTTCCGTTGAAGCCTTCCGAGCGGCCGACCGGCAAAGTCAATCTCCTGGATCTGACGCCCGCGTCTGCTCGCGACAGTCTGGCGCGCTTTCTCGAGACCATCGGTGAGCCGGCATACCGCGCGAAGCAGGTCGCACGGCGCCTGTGGCAGAATCCGGCGCCGTCCTTCGATGCGATGACGGAGCTTCCGGTTCGGTTGCGCGAATTGCTCGACACCGCGTTCGAGCTGCCGCGGCTCACGATCGCGGCGCGACAGAAATCGAACGACGGCACCGAGAAGTTTCTCTTCCGGCTCGCCGACAACGAAGCGATCGAGACCGTCGCGATCCCCGAAGGCGATCGCGTCACGCTCTGCATCTCGTCGCAGGCGGGATGCGCATTGCAATGCGCGTTCTGCGCGACCGGCGCGATGGGCTTCACGCGCAACCTGTCGATGTTCGAGATCGCGAGTCAGGTGCGCGAGATGCGCTTGCTCGAGCCGCCGATCAACATCACGAACATCGTCTTCATGGGCATGGGCGAGCCGCTCATGAATTGGCGCGCTGTCGACGCCACGCTGACGACGCTCAACGATCCCGACGGCTTGGGCATTGGTGCGCGACACATCACGATCTCCACCGTCGGCGTGCTGCCGGGCATCGTCGCGCTTGGCGAGCGTCCCGAGCAGTTCCGCCTGGCGATTTCGATTCACGCGCCGAACGACGCGCTCCGGCAGGAGCTCATGCCGATCAACACCAAGTTTCCGCTCGCGCAGGTGATCGACGCGGCGAAGGTGTTCGACCGCCGCGTCACCTTCGAGTACGTCATGCTGGGCGGTGTGAACGACGCCGAAGAGCACGCCCTGCAACTCGCGCAGCTCGCACGCGAGTGCAAGGCGTTCGTGAATCTCATCCCGCTGCATCCGGGCGGAGCGCGCGGCTTCACACCGACGCCGACCGACAAGATCGTCAAGTTCGCGCGCGAGCTGCGGAAGCTCGGTGTCGAGGTCGCGGTACGAAAGAGCCGCGGCATCGACATCGCCGCGGCGTGCGGACAGCTACGGGTAGAACGGCTGGGCCGGCGGCCGCCACGTCGCGCCAAGCACGACGACGACGTCCAGGTAGCGTGAGCTGTCCGGGCGCGCCTCGACGCGCGCCGGAGCAAGCCCACGCGCGACGCGCTGCGCCCAGTCGGGATGGCCGGTGAGATCGTACACGATCGTCGTGTCGCGCGGCGTCGCATCCGTTCCGTTCTCGAGCACATCGAATCCACGATCGCGCAGCAGCATCGTCGCGCGCCGAGCCAAACCGCGCGTTCGCGTTCCGTTCAGTACTTGAACGCGAACGCGTGTGCCCGGCGGCGCGTGCACCTCCGGTCCGCCGGTCGGGTCCTTCGCGGCACGGCTTCCTGTAGAATGCCACAGCGTATCCGCGCCGATGAGCACCAACCCGAGCGCGACCACGCCAAGAATTCCCCTGCCGGTCATCGCACCGCGTTCCAGAGGCCGACGGTTTCGGGAAAGAGTGTGTACCCCTCGCGCAAGGCATGCTCGAGCCGCGCTCGCACGACTTGTCTGAACACGCCGTCGAAGTCGTGCGGAACCTGCACGGCGAGAAACGCGCGATCGGTGCGCGAGAAGTTGCGTCCCGGTTCGAGAAAATCCGCCATGTACAGCGCCTTTCCCGTGCGATCCCAATCCGGCGCGCCGACAGTGTGGTAGCGGATTGCGCGCAGGACGGATTCCGTCGCTTCCTCGCGCGACGCGAGCAGATTCGCCACCGCCGGTCCGTGCAACAGCTCCGCTTCGCGCTCCGCATCGCGAGCCAGGCCGCGCAAGTCCGCTTCGGGCGCGTCGCGCAGCGCGTCGTGCAACAATCCGGCGGAGTACCACGCTTCGCGTTCTTCCGAAGAGACCCCTAGCTCGTCGGCCCACTCCATGAGCATCGCGATGACGCGCGTGATGTGCTTGCGCCGCTTGTCGCTCACCTGCGCCCACGCCGGGAAGATGATCTCGCTCATGCCGGGCCGGCGCCCCCACGCAGTTCGGCGAGCTCGCGCCGCCAGAAGTCGCGGTTCGCCAGCTCGGGATGCGGCACTTCGAGCCCCGGCGCTTGCATGGTCTGTTGATCGAAGCAAACGATGTCGAGATCGATCGTGCGCGGCCCCCATCGCACGTTCCGCACTCGGCCCTCGCGAAGCTCGATGTCCTGCAGCATCACGAGCAGCTCGCGCGGCGACAGCGTCGTTTGGAGCGCGATCATCTGGTTGAGAAATGGTGGTTGTTCGAGCAAGCCGATCGGGGCGGTCTCCTCGATCGCCGACTCGGCGAGCACTCGGCTGTGCGGCAGCGCTCCCAGCGCGGCGCGCGCTCGCGCGAGGTGCGCATGCCGATCGCCGAGATTGGAGCCGAGCGCAATGTAGGCGACGTCAATCATTCGTGCGGCGCTCGACGACGATTTGCGCGTACGCCAACGGCCCACCGAGTGCGACGCGCGGTTTCCGAACCGCGACGCGCGCGCGACAAATGCGGCCATTCACGGCGAGCGCGCCCTCGGCGACGCGATCCGCAATCTCTTCCAGAAAATCGATCGGCGCGGCGCGCATGACGGCGGCGGCCACGTCGTACAGCTCGCGATAGTCGACGACCGAATCGCCCGGCCCGACGTCGACGGTGAGGTCGATCTCGATCGGCTGCGGCGTCGTGCGCTCGTTGGGTAGAATGCCTACCAGCGCGTCGAAGCGCATGGCCTCGAGTGTGATCTCGAGCGTGGTCTGGTGCGTGCGCCGCTCCGTCGCGCTCACGCGCCGTCGATCGCGGCCCGCATCTCCGCGGCGAGTCGTGCCGCCTGCTCGACGCCTTCGCCCGCGGCGCGCACGATCGCGCTGCCCACGACCACGCCGTCCGCGATGCGCGCCACCTGCGCCGCCTGCTCGGGCCGCGACACGCCAAAGCCCACGCACACCGGCAACGTCGTCGCGCCGCGCAGGCGCTTCACCGTGTCGGATAATTCTGGCGGCAGCGTATCGCGCATGCCCGTCACGCCCAAGCTGCTGATCAGATACACGAAGCCACTGCCATGCTCCGCGATTTCCTTCATGCGCGCCTCGGGCGTCGTCGGCGCCACGAGCCGGATGAACGACAACGGGCCGGAGCCAATGCGCGACTCGAGCTCGGGGTCGGATCCAACCGGAAGGTCGATGAGCAGCAGTCCACCGATGCCCGCATCGGCCGCGCGCTCGAGTGCGTCGGAACCCGCGGCCATGATCGGATTGAGATAACTCATGAGCACCAAGGGGACTCGCGCTTTGGCTTTCGCGACCATCTCGAGCAGGCGATCGAAGCTCATGCCCTGATCGAGCGCCATCTGCGAGCTCGCCTGAATCACCGGACCGTCGGCCATCGGATCGGAGAACGGCAGCCCGAGCTCGATGACGTCGGCGCCCGATTCCTGGAGCGCGATCAGGAGCTCGACGCTGCGCTCGAGATCGGGATGCCCGGCGGTGATGTACGGGACGAGCGCACGCGTCTTCGACGCGCGCAACTTCGCGAACGTGTGCTCGATCCCGCGCTCGGCAGTTGATGCCGTGCCCGATGCCTCGCGGGAGGCTTCAGGTGAAATAGTCACCGACGCGGACGCCATATCGATCAGGGTTTTCCGTTTTGATGATGGTACGCAGGAACACGCCGTCGGCGTTCCGGTCCGCCAGGTCCACCAGATCGCCCGGATGCACGAGGTTGCCCTGCGCGTCGCTGATGACGCGCACGATCGGCCGCGACAGCATGTCCTGCAGGGGATTTACCGCGTGCACGATGCCCAGCTCGAATGTATCGAGCACCACCAGGGTCCCCACCGGGTAGATGCCGGTCAGGTTGATGAACGCCTTGACGATGACCGGGTCCATGCCGCGGCGCGGATTGTCGCGCATCTCGAGCATGACCTGGGCGGGCGTGAACGGCACGGTCTGGTATGAACGCCGAGACGTGGCGGCGTCGAAGCCGTCGGCGATCGCGACGATCTTGCTGAACATGCTGAGCTGGCGCGCCCGAATCGGACGA
The DNA here is from genome assembly GCA_035606695.1 of Gemmatimonadaceae bacterium. Taxonomy (NCBI): domain Bacteria; kingdom Pseudomonadati; phylum Gemmatimonadota; class Gemmatimonadia; order Gemmatimonadales; family Gemmatimonadaceae; species Gemmatimonadaceae bacterium. The sequence continues at coordinate 48,452 of DATNEW010000049.1, read as the reverse complement.
GGATAGCCGGTGAGGTCGCGCTTCATGTGATGCTCGTGCGCCACGATCATCGAGCGATACGGCAGCTCCTGCGCGCCACGCACCTGGAAGAGCGCGAGCACGCCCAGCCACGGGTGCGACGCAATCAGGCGCCACTCTTCGTCCGTCAACCCGCCGGACTTGTTGAGAATCGATTGCGGCACGCGCGACTTGCCGATGTCGTGGAACAGCGCGGCCATGCCGAGATCGTACAACTGCAGCTTGTTCAGCCCAAGGCGTTTGCCAAGGGCGACGGAGAAGATGCAGACGTTGACGCTGTGCGTGAACGTGTACTCGTCGTAGTCGCGAATCGTCGTGAGCCCGATGAGCGACGTCTCCTCGCTCAGAATCTGGTCGACGATGCCCTGCACCACGCGCTTGATCTTCTTGATGTTCGGGCTGCCGCCCATCCGCACCGACGACATGAGGTCCCGCGTCGCGGCGACGGATTGCGCGTAGGTGCGTTTGGCCCGCTCCTTCGCCTTTTCCTTGTTGCCTTCGCCCGGCTCCGCCGGCGGCGCGAACGTGAATGCCGCGACACCCGCGCTATCGAGCTTGTCGCCGAGTTGCAGCAGGCGTTCCGCCGGATCGTCCACGCCGGGCGCTTGCAAGAGCGACAGGAAGACGAGCCAGTCCTTCGGGGTTACGCCATCGGACACCGTGACCGTACCAATGCCCGCGGCACGAAATAGTGCCAATAGGTGACTAAAGCTCGCGAAGTTGTCGAGGTCCAGCCGCAAGCGCGTCTGATTGACGAAGATGAATTCGCCCGACATCCGCAGCTCGAGCTCGCCCTCGCTGCCGAGCAGCTCGTTGCTCTGGCTCGCGAGCTCGGCGAGCGCTTTTTGAACGGCCGCGTTCTCGACGGGATAGAGCTTCACGGCGCGCAGCGCACCGTACGCCGCGAAGATGAGCTGGCGGCCCGCGCGACGAATGAACGAATCGCCCGAGCCTTCGCCGCCGGCCGCGCCGGGAGGCGCCATGCGGGGCGTCGTCACGTCGGTCCTCCGCCGCGCAGCGCCTTGTTCACCGCGTTGCGCACGACGATCTCTTTTTCGGTCGACGCCTTCTGCAATGCTTCGCGCGCTTTCGGCGTACCGACGCGGCCGAGCGCAATCGCCGCACACGCGCGCAGCTCGGGATCTTCGCGGCGGCCAAGGAATCCCTTGCCGTTTAGAATATTGTCAAGCTGCGGAACGCCGCCGTCACCGCACAACGCGCCGTAGCCTTCGAAGAATGCCATTTTCTCCGTGAGGTCCGCCTCACGCACCGCCTTGCCCTTCACCACCGCCTCGAGCCGCGGCAGCACCGGGCGATAGACCTTCGCGGTCAGCGCGCGCACGGCGGTGATGCGCACGTCGCGATCGTCGTCCTCGACCGATTTCTCGAGTGCTTGCAGCGCACCAGGCGAGGCGATCTCCGTCAGCGCCTGCACGGCGAGCTGGCGGCGCTGCACGTCGGGTTCCGTCAGAATCTTGCTCAGGGAAAGCACCGCCGCCTGCGCCTTGAGCGCGCCGGCGCGGCGAATCGCCTCGGCCGACACCTCGGGCTCGGGCGCCTGAATGAGCCGCACGAGCTCCGCGGTGTTCGCCGCGGCGAGGCGTCCGGCCGCTGCCTGAAGCAACGGGCGCAGTCGGTCGTTGTGCGATGAGCCAAGCCACAGGAAGACCGTCGACAGCGCGGCGGGTCGAAGCTGGTCGAAGAGCTCGACCAGCTCGTCCTGCGGCGGGAGCGTCGGCGCGGCGTCCAACGCCTGAAGCAGCTGCGACGCCGCTTCGGGAGCGCTCAGGCGGTCGGGCAGCGCGGCAAGCTTGGCGCGTTGGTCCTCGGTGATGTCGGTTGCGCGCTGCAGCGACTGCTGCGCTTCCTTGAGCACATACGCGACGCCGCGGAAATGTCCCGTCGTGAGGAGATACACCATGAGGGTGTGGACGTCGTCGAGCACCTCCAGGCGGATTTCCGAATCGGCCTGGGCCTCGAAGATGTCGAGGAGCACCGAGACGACGTTGGTGCGGAGGTCCTGCTGGTACTCGCGCTTGATTTCGTCCTGCAGGTATTCGACTTCACGCTCGTCGAGGAAGTAGAGCGTGGAATCGAAGTCCGCCATGTTGACGATGCCGCCGGCGCGCGACTCCTCCACCGCTTCCTGCGCCGCCTGGCGCACGGCGCCCGGTTCGGCGGGTACCGTGTCGGTGCCGTCGGCCAGATCCTCGCCGCCGCCGCCGCCTTCCTGCAGGAGATCAACGTATTTATATTTAAGAAGTGAAAAATCCGCTTCCCAGAGCATCGTCACGAGATCGTCTTCGTCCGCCGATCCCTTGCGCGCGCGCTGGACGATTTCGAGGAACTTGATCACTTCGGCGTCCTCGAAGCCCTTGGCGATCTTGAGCTCGCGGACGCCGTCCTTGTAGAACAGCCACGCCAGGTTCTCGGACGACCGGGCGGCGGCGGTGGTCGTCTCCGAGACCGTGGCGTCGAACCAGCGGATGTCGCTCTCGGTGATCGCGAGGGCGATTTCGTCCGTCTCGGCCCAGATCGGCGTGAAGCCCGCACGCAGCGTGTTGATCGCGCCTTGATAGATCGGATTGTTCGGCAGATACAACTGGTGCGCACGCGCCGCCTTCACGATCAGGCGGAGCAGCTCCCGGATCGGCGCCGGCGAAAACGGAGCCTGGCCCGGCTCCATGCCGCGCGGCGATCCCGAGGCCAACGAAGGGGCGGACGGCGGAAGCGAGGTCACGATTCCAAAATATTCATTTCACTGACTTGTGCCACGTCCTTGTCCCCGCGGCCACTCACGCAAAGCAGTACCGGTTCATTCTTCCTCCACCGCCCTTTTTGCGAAGCGATCCAGCTCACCGCGTGCGCCGTTTCCAGTGCGGGAATGATGCCCTCGAGCTGACTGAGCAAGCGAAAACCCTCGAGCGCTTGCGCGTCGGAGACCGCCACGTACGTCGCGCGGCCGCTGTCCTTGAGATACGAGTGCTCCGGTCCCACCCCAGGATAGTCCAGACCGGCCGAGATGGAGTGTGCCGGATGCACCTGGCCTCGTTCATCTTGCAGGAGGTAACTGAGCGAGCCATGCAGCACGCCGGGCTTGCCGCGTGACAGCGACGCTGAATGCCGATCGGTATCCAGTCCGTCGCCGGCCGCTTCGACACCGACCAGCTCCACGTCGCGATCGTCGATGAACGCGGCAAACGCGCCCATTGCATTCGATCCACCGCCGACGCACGCGACCACTGTCTTCGGCAGTCTCCCGACGCGCTCCAGCATTTGCGCGCGCGCCTCGGTGCTGATCACCGATTGGAAGTCGCGCACCATACGCGGATACGGCGCCGGTCCCACGACCGACCCGATGATGTAATACGTGTCATTGACGTTGGTGACCCAGTCGCGGATCGCTTCCGTCGTCGCGTCCTTGAGCGTGCGCGTGCCGCTCGTGACGCCGACGACCTTTGCTCCCATGAGCCGCATGCGAAAGACGTTGAGCGACTGGCGCCGCATGTCTTCTTCGCCCATGTACACGATGCACTGCATCCCGTAGCGCGCGCAGACGGTGGCCGTCGCCACACCGTGCTGCCCCGCCCCCGTCTCGGCGATGATGCGCGTCTTGCCCATGCGACGCGCCAGCAGGATCTGTCCGACGGTGTTGTTGATCTTGTGCGCGCCCGTGTGGTTCAAGTCTTCGCGCTTGAGCCACACCTGCGCGTCCACGAGCTCGGAGAATCGCGGCGCGCTGGTCAGCGCGGACGGTCGGCCCACGTAGTTCTTGAGCATGTCGTCGAGCTCGGCGCGGAACGATGAATCGTCGCACGCGGCGTCGTACGCAGCCTCGAGCTCCTCGAGCGCGGGGATGAGCGTCTCGGGCACGTATCGGCCGCCGAACAGTCCGAATCGATCCTGCTGTACGATGGTCATCTTGGACTCTGGTTGTTCCTCGCTTCGGCGCTTCGCGCCTTCGCTCGGAATTCCGCGGATACACTTTCGACCGCGTCGCGGAACGCGCGCATTCGTTGATGATCCTTGACGCCCGGCGAACCGGGTTGCTCAACGCCCGACGACACGTCCACGACGTCGGGGTCGAGCGCACCGATCGCCTGCGCGACGTTCTCGGCGCGAAGGCCTCCAGCAAGGACGATTTTCACCCCGGACCGCAATCGCGCAATCGCGGCCGACAGCGCGTCCCACGGAAGCGTAACGCCGGTCCCGCCCAACCCTCCCGCAACGAGAGCGTCGAGAAGTAATCCGTCACCCGCGTAAGCGAGTTCGGCCGCCTCAGGCGGCAGCTCAGCACCGGCCACTCGCAGCACCGGCCAGACCTCGCCGGTGAATTGGTCGCGAATCCGCGAGATGCGCATCGGATCAGACGCACCGTGCAGCTGAACGACGGAGAGGCTCGCCTCGAACGCCGCTGTCGCGATCTCTTCCGGCGATTGATCGCCAAAGACGCCCACACGCCTCACGCGGCCCGGCACCTCGCCGAGCACCTCGCGCGCCCGTGCCGGCGTAAGATTTCGGGGCCCGCCGGCGAAGATCACGCCGACGTACGAAGCGCCGAGCGCCACCGCTTCGCGCACATCCTCGGCGCGTGTCAGGCCGCAGAACTTGATCTCAGGCGCCACGGCCAATCCGCTCGACACTCGCAAGCGTGTGCACCATCGCCGATGGATCGGCGGCGGCGGAAATCACTGAGCCTACCAACACCGCATCCGCGCCGGCGCGTGCGTATCGCTCGACGTCGGCTCGACCGCTCACGCCGCTCTCGGCGATCGCGACGACGTCGCGAGGAATCTCGGCGAGCAGCCGCTCCGACGTGGCGGGGTCGATGACGAGTGTCTCGAGATTTCGATTGTTGATGCCGATCACCGCCGCACCGGCGTCGAGTGCGCGCCGCAGCTCCTCGGCATCGCGAATCTCCACGAGCACCTCGAGGGAGATGCTTCGCGCGAAGGCGACGAGTTGCGGCAGGTCGCCAGGCGAGAGCGCGCGGGCGATGAGCAGCGCCGCCGACGCGCCGATCGCTTTCGCCTCGAGCAGCTGGACCGGATCGACGTGAAAGTCCTTCTTGAGAATTGGAACCGCGACGTGCGAGCGCACCGCGAGCAGGTCGTCGACGGAGCCGCCGAAGTGCGCCGGCTCGGTGAGCACTGAGATCGCGGCCGCCCCGCCGCGCTCGTAGGCGCATGCCTGGTCTGGCGCCGAAATCTCGGCGTTGATCCACCCCTTCGACGGCGAGCGCCGCTTCACCTCGGCGATGACGCCGACGTGCGAGCCCGTGAGGGCGGCGGAGAATCCCGGCGCCTGCGGCGCATTCGCGACGTGGCGCTCGAGCTCGGCGGTACGCGTTCGGAGTGCTTCGACGCGTGCTTTCGCCTCGGCGATGATCCCGCCCAACGTCCCGCCCGGAGGCGTCCACACAGAAGAAGCTTGCACTTCGGTCCTTCTTCGGATATTCTAGTGTTCGGGGCTTATTCGGTAAACTACCCCGAGTCTATCCATCATATAAGCTGAACGGGTGTCAGCCTATGCCGCTCACAAAGCGTCAGCGTGAAATCCTAACTTACCTCACGGCTTACACGGAGCAAAACGGCTTCGCGCCAAGCTTTGAGGAAATCGCCGAGCAGTTCAGCTACAACTCGCTCGCGACGGTGCACGAGCATCTGACCAACCTCGAGCGCAAGGGCTATATCAAGCGGAGTTACAACGAGAGCCGCGCGATCGAAATCCTGCCCAGCGAGGCGACCCCGCGCGCGGTAGAACTGCCGTTACTCGGCACAGTCGCGGCCGGTATGCCGATTGAGGCTCTCGAGCAAAACGAGACGTTCACGGTGCCCGACGCGATGATTGGCCGTGGCGGCAATCATTACGTGCTGCGCGTGCGAGGCAACTCGATGGTCGACGAGCAGATTCGCGACGGCGACTTTGTGGTGGTGAACGAGCGGCAACGCGCGGATAACGGCGAAATGGTGATCGCGATGCTTCACGGTAGCTCTGCTACGGTGAAGAAGTTTTATCGAGAGCGCGACGGACGCATACGCCTACAGCCGGCGAATGAGACCATGACGCCCATCTACGTTCACGAGAATGACATCAGTATCCAGGGGATCGTCGTTGGGGTGTTGCGGAGATATTAGACGGCGCAACTGCAAGAGCGAATGGAAAGAGCGAACGGAAACGGCGATTGGAAAGAGCGAACGGAAACGGCGATTGGAAAGATCGAACGGAAAAGGCGACTGGAAACTGCGACTGATTCGTAGTTTTCAGTCGCCTTTTCCATTCGGTTCTTCCACTCGCTCTTTCCGTTCGTAGTTTCCGTTCGATTTTCCGCGCCGTTTAGCCCCGAAACGCCACTCTGAGCCGCTCCAGCGCCGCCAAACCGACCCCCGCTCCAATCGCCGCTCGCGCAACCTCGACGCCTTCCGCGAACGTGGCCGCACCACCTGCCACATAAATCGCCGCCGCGGCATTGAGCGCGACCGCTGCCGTCGATGCTTCGTTGCCGTCGCCGCGAAGCACCCTGAGCACTGTGGCCGCGTTGTCCGCGGGCGGTCCTCCGACGATGTCCGCGGGCGAACCTCGGCCGAAGCCGAAGTCTTTCGGGTCGATCGTCCACTCGAGCGGGTCGTGGCCCTGGCGCATCTCCACGACGTCGGTCGGACCGAAGGGCGAGATCTCATCCATTCCTTCGCCGTGCACGACCATCGCGTGCACCGAGCCCAGTTCGCTGAGCGCGCCGGCGATCAAGTGCAGTCGCCGCGCGTCCGATACGCCGACGACCTGGCGCCCCGCACTCGCCGGATTCGCCAGCGGCCCGACGAGGTTCATGATCGTTTGTACGCCAAGCTCGCGCCGAACGGGGCCAACGTTCTTCATGGCCGGATGCATGAGCGGCGCGAACATGAACACGATGCCGGCGCTGCGTAGTGCGTGCTCCATGGTGTGAACGGGCGCGTCGATCGAAACGCCGAGCGCTTCGAGCACGTCTGCACTGCCGCATTGGGTCGTGAACGAACGATTGCCATGTTTCGCGACGCGCAAGCCAACACCGGCCACGACCAGCGCGGCGGCTGTCGAAATATTGAACGTGTTGATCGTGCCGCCACCGGTCCCGCAGGTATCCACCAACGCATCCGGTTCCTCGGCGGGCAACGCGATCATCACGCGACGCAGCGCGCGCACGGCGGCGGCGAGATCCCGCGGCGATTCACCGCGGACTCTCAGTCCGACCAGCAGTGCGGCGATTTGCGCCGGCGTGGCATCACCGGCGAAGATGACGTCGAACGCAGCGCTCAACTCGTCGGGCGACGCGGCCTCGCCGAGCGTCAGTCGGCGAACGGTCGCGAGGAGCGGATTCGGGGCGGTCGGAGGCGTGCTAGCGGACACTGAGCGCTTCGACGAGCCGTTCGGGAAGCCGCGCGTTCGATGCGACGAGCGCGATGACGAGGCCGAGCAGTCGGACGCGATCGACGTCCTCCTCGACGAAGACGCCGTGCATGGCGCGATTCGCGAGGTTCACGACGCCCACCAGCTCGTCGTGATAGACGAGCGGGAAGCTGATGAACGAGCCCGTGGTGAAGTACTGATCGCGAAGCAACGGATGCTGATTCGCCTCGGCCACGTCGCGCACGAGAAGCGGCTCGCGACTCTCGGCCACGCGACCCGCCACGCCGTGACCGATCGAGACGCGAACACCTTCGGTGATGCCGGGCGCCACGCCTTTCGCGGCGGCGATGTACAACTGATCGCCGCCCGGCGTGCACAGCATGAGCGAGCAGCGATGCGCGTGCATGTCGTCGCCGACGAGCGACAGCAAGCCGTCGGCGAGTTGGCGCGGATCGTCGGTCGAGGCATCGAGGGTCAGCACCTTGTCGATCAGATACATGGTGCGCGTCTTCTGTCGCAGTGCTTCGCTTCGGCGATGCAGCTCGACGTGCGCCTTCTCGAGCTGTTCGACCGCGGAGCCGACGGTCGCGTCGACCGCGGCGGCACGCTTGAGCGCGCGGCGAGCGTCGTCGGTGGCCAGCGCCAGCTCTCGCTCCAGCGTGAGAATTCGCGCGCTGTTCTCGGCCAACTGGGTGTTGCTCACGTCCATGAGGCGCGCTTCGACTTCGGCGAGCTTGAGCTCGTAGTCGCCGTGCACGCGTTCCGTGACGTCCTCGAGCGTGCGCACCGCCTCCTCACGCGCCGTGCGTTCGAGAAATCTTAAATACGCAAGTTCAAATAGAGCGATCGCCGGCAGAAACCGCTCGGCCGTGCGCGCGCCAAAGAGCTTTCGCGACTCGTACAGCAGCAATAGGCCGCTCAACTGTCCGTCGTAGCGCAGCCCGCGCACGTTCAGCCACCCGGACTCGCCAAGGCCCGGCATGGCGAACAGCCGGCCGAATTCGTCGCTGGCATCGCCGAACTCCACGAACTGGCCGCCCGCCTCGATCGCGACGCGTTCGCGCGTCGGTAAATGATCGAAGGTGGTATCGAGCGTCGTACAGTCGATACGCGAACCGTTGACCAGTAGGCGATCGCGGAGCATCCCCTTCCGTTCATCGAAACGGACGAGGGCCAGCTGAGCGAAGCGATCGACTTCCGACAACGCTTCGCCCAACGCTTGAAGCGCCGCATCGGTGCTGCCGGAAACGGTCAGCGCGTGGGCGAGAGAGGCGAGCGTGCGCGGGGGCATCTGCGAAGTCAATGTGAGCGCGTAGCTCACGCAATGTCAATCGCTTTCGTCACTCGCTTGCATGTCTTTTCGACCTCGCGCATTGCTCCCGCATTGCTTGACACTCCCCTCGGTGCGGGTAGCTTTCGAGCAATGGCCGAGCGCACCGTGCAGCTCGTGTTGCACTACGACGGGAGCGAATTCAGCGGGTGGCAGCGGCAGCCGGACCAACGGACCGTTCAAGGCGTTCTGGAGCTGGCTCTGGAGCGGTTGTGCGCCGAACATATCGCGGCGCTGGGGTCCGGCCGGACCGATGCCGGCGTGCACGCGCGAGGTCAGGCGGTCGGCGTTCGAGTGCCGGAGCGATGGGTGGAAGCGGGTCGCGGTCAGAAGTTGCGGCGCGCGCTGAACGCGGTGCTTCCACGAGACATCTGGGTCGCCGAGGCGATCGAGATGACGCAGGACTTTCACGCGCGCTACAGTGCAGTGAGCCGGCGGTACAGCTACTACGTCGGTACGGATGACGAGGCGCATTCGCCGTTCCGTGATCGGTACGAGCTGGCATTCGGGCAGCCCTTGGATCGGGGCGCTCTGGATGCGGCGGCCGCTCACCTCATGGGCGATCACTGCTTTCGGGGCTTCGCCGTACTCGGGACGGCGCCCGCGCACGATGACCATCGCTGTCGGGTCGCGGAGGCACGGTGGCGCGACCGTCCGGGTGGGCTCGTGTTCGAGATCGAAGCCAATCGCTTTCTCCATCACATGGTGCGCTTTCTCGTCGGAACCATGCTCGACATCGCCTCGGGTCGCCGTTCACACGACGACCTCGTCGCGTTGCTCGACGCGGCCGACAACAGCGACGTGTCACCGCCCGCACCGCCGCACGCCCTCTTTCTCGATCGCGTGATGTATCCGCGCGAGTTGTATCTGATGCCGACATGAAACGCCTCTCCTTCTCCCGATTCATTCTTCTCGCCGTCGCGATCGGATGCACGCGGTCGCCGCGGGAATCCGCGGCGCAAACGTCGGGCGTGAACGTTCCGCCCAACATGCAGGTGTCCCAGAGCCGGCAGAACGCGCTCACCGCCGCGGTCGCGAAGGTCTCGCCATCCGTCGTGACCGTGCAGACCGAAGTGCTGGAGCAAGCGCCGCAGGATCCATTCGACTGGCTCTTTGGCGGGCGCCCACAAGCGCGCACGCAGGCGGGACTGGGCACCGGATTCGTGGTTCGCAACGACGGCGTCATCGTCACGAACGCGCACGTCGTCGCGGGCGCCAGCAAAGTCTCCGTGATGATGCGCGACGGCAAAGTCTTCCCCGCAAAGATCCTCGGCCAGGACGAGACGAACGACATCGCCGTCGTGAAGATCGATGCGAAAGGCCTGGCCGAAGTGAAGCTCGGCAACTCGAACAGTCTCGTCGTCGGCGAATGGGCGATCGCCATCGGCAATCCATTCGGCTTCTACCTGGGCAACAGCGAGCCGAGTGTGAGCGTGGGAGTGATCAGCGCAACGCAGCGCAACCTCGTCGCGCCCGGCGAGGGCCAGGCTTCGTACTTCGACATGATTCAAACCGACGCGGCGATCAATCCCGGCAACTCGGGTGGACCACTCGTCGATGCCGACGGCGAAGTCATCGGCGTGAACAGCAGCATCTTTTCGCCGAGCGGCGGATCGGTTGGTCTGGGGTTCGCGATTCCGATCAATCGTGTCGCGCGCGTCGTGGACGATCTGCTGAGTCACGGGTCGATTCGCAGTCCCTGGATCGGAGTGCGATTGCAGCAGCGGCAGTCCACCAATCCGCGGGACATCATTGCTGAAGGCGCCGTGGTGGCGAGTGTCACCCCGGGTTCGCCTGCCGCGAGCGCCGGCATTCAACCAGGGGACGTGATCGCGCGCGAGGGCACGCGAGTCATTCGCAATCCGTTCGACTGGCAGGCCGCGTTGCTCGACTTGCGGGTCGGCTCGCCCGCGCGATTGCACATTCGGCGCGGCAGCCGCGAGCTCGATGTCAATGTCAACGTCACCGATCTGCCGGAAGTCAGCGCGCCGAAGGTTCAGGTGTTGCGCGACCTGCAGCTGATCACCGTGACGCCGGCGATCGCGGCGGATCGCGGCCTGCGGCGCGCGGCGGGCGCGATGATCTACAACATCAGTCAGACGATCGCCGAGCAGACGGGCCTGCAGCAGGGCGATGTCATCGTCCAGATCAACAACGTGCCGATCGCGAGCGCGCAGGATGTGCAGCGCGTCATCGATCGGCTCGGGAGCCGCAGCTATCTTCGTCTCGTCATCGACCGCCAGGGGCAATTGTTCGTGACCGATCCATTCGCGGTGCGATGACGTTAGAGCACTCGCATCGACAGTATTCGTCGCCGCTCGCGTCCCGGTATGCCTCGACCGCGATGCTCGAGCTGTGGTCGCCCGCCATGCGTCATGGCCTGTGGCGTCAATTGTGGCTCGCGCTCGCGGAATCCGAGAAGGAGCTGGGGGTCGACATTCCGGACGAGGCGATCGCGCAGATGCGCGCGCATCTCGACGACATCGACTTCGATGCGGTCGCGGCGTACGAGCGACGCTTCCGCCACGATGTGATGGCGCACGTGCACGCGTTCGCCGATGTCGCGCCCGAAGCACGCCGTTTCATTCACTATGGCGCGACGAGCGCGTTCGTCACGGACAACGCGGATCTCATCCTCATGCGGCGCGGCATGGAGCTTCTTCGCGGCAAGGTGCTGAACGTGCTGCGCGGGCTCGCGACGTTTGCCCGGACCTGGCGCTCCGAGGCGACGCTTGGTTCGACGCATCTGCAGCCGGCACAGCCGACAACGGTGGGCAAGCGCGCGACGCTGTGGATGCAGGACCTGGTGCTCGACCTCGCGGACCTCGAGCATCGTATCGCCACGCTTCCCTGCCGCGGCGTCAAAGGCACCACGGGCACGCAGGCGAGCTTTCTCGAGATCTTTGGCGGCGATCACGACAAGGTGCGGAAGCTCGACGAGCTGGTCACGCGAAAGATCGGTTTCACGTCGTCGATTCCCGTCTCCGGGCAAACGTATTCGCGCAAGCTCGACGCGCAGGTCCTCGGCGTCGTCGCTGGAATTGCGTCGAGCGCGATGAAGTTCAGCGGCGACGTGCGCGTCCTGCAATCCACCGGCGAGATCGAGGAGCCGTTCGAGACGGAGCAGATTGGTTCGTCCGCGATGGCGTACAAGCGGAATCCCATGCGCTGCGAGCGCATCGCGTCGCTCGCGCGTTTCGTCGTCACGCTCGAGCCGAACGCAAATCTCACGCATGGCGTTCAGTTCTTCGAGCGCACGCTCGACGACAGCGCCAACCGCCGGCTCGTCATTCCCGAGAGCTTCCTCGCCACCGACGCCATTCTCATCCTGATGGAGAACGTCTCGCGCGGGCTCGAGGTGCACCCGGCGCGCATTCGGCGGCGGTTGTTCGACGAGCTGCCGTTCATGGCGACCGAGGAGTTGATCGTACGCGCGGTGCGCGCCGGCGGAGACCGCCAGGTCGCCCACGAGCGCATTCGCCAGCACAGCATCGAAGCGGCGCGCGCGCTCAAGAACGGCGCGGAGAAGAACGACATGTTGGAGCGCCTGGCGAATGATCCGGCGTTCGGTGTTCCGATCGCGGATCTCGAGTCGGCGCTCGATCCCGAGCGCTTCGTCGGCCGCGCTCCCGAGCAGGTCGACGAATTCTTGAGCCAGGTCGTCGAGCCGCTGCTCTCCGGCTCGGCGCGCATCGACCAGGGCGCGGACCGTCCGGTCGAGGTGCGCGTATGACGATCGCTCAGCTCGAGCCGCTGCCGTTGGAACATGTTCGTCGCGGCAAGGTGCGCGAAGTCTATGCCGTGGATGTAGACCGTCTACTGCTTGTCGCCACCGATCGTGTAAGCGCGTTCGACGTCGTGATGGCCGAGCCAATTCCGTTCAAGGGTGCCGTGCTCACGCAAATCACCGCATGGTGGCTTCGCCAGCTGGAGGGTCAGGTCCGGCATCACATGATCAGCGCCGACGCGGACGAGATCATCGCCGACGTGCCCGCACTGGCCGAGCATCGGCCCAGTCTCGTGGGCCGCGCAATGCTCTGCCGTCGCACCGAGGTCTTTCCCATCGAGTGCGTCATTCGTGGATACTTGTCGGGTTCCGCGTGGAGGGAGTACAGGGCCTCGGGCACGCTCGCCGGCGAGTCACTGCCTCCCGATCTGCGCGAGAGTGAGCGATTCGACCCTGCCCTCTTCAGCCCCGCGACAAAGGCCGAAACGGGCCACGATGAGAACATCACCATCGCGCGCATGGCCGAGTCCGTCGGACCCGCGGTCGCCACCGAGCTGGAGCGACTCAGCCGGTTGGTCTATGAGCGCGGACGGTCGATCGCCGCCGAGCGCGGAATCATCATTGCGGATACGAAGTTCGAGTTTGGTCGCGACGCCCAAGGCACCATCACCTTGATCGACGAAGTGCTCACTCCCGACAGCTCGCGCTTCTGGCCCGCCGAGCACTACCAGCCGGGCCGGTCGCAGCCGAGCTTCGACAAGCAGCCGCTGCGCGATTACCTCGATGGCGAGCGGCGGGCCGGCCGATGGAACGGCGAAGCGCCACCCCCCACATTGCCGGATGACGTCGTTCGCGCCACGAGCGCGCGATATCTGGACGCGTTCAAACGCATTACGGGGACTGAGCTCCACATCACGGAGAGCCTGTGAACTTTGCCCGCGAAGGAATCACGTTCATCGTCGTGGCGGCGCTCATTGCGCTCGGCGCGTTCGGCGTCGCGCTCACGCGCCGCTCGTGGCCGGTGTGGCTGCTCGCGTTCGGGCTGACGCTCATCGCGCTGTGGGTCGCGTACTTCTTCCGCGATCCGGTTCGGATAGGCGAGCGCGGCGAACAACTCGTGATCTCGCCCGCCGACGGCAAAGTCGTGATGGTGACCGAGGTCCAGGAGCCGACGTTCATGAAGAGCACCGTCGTTCGGGTTTCGATATTCATGAACGTGTTCAACGTGCACGTGAATCGATATCCGGTCAGCGGAGTCGTGCGCTACGTCGAGAAGCGCGCCGGCAAGTTTCTCAACGCCGCGGCGCCGAACGCCAGCATGGAGAACGAGCAGGCGTCGATCGGGATCGAGACGGGGACGAACCACATTCTCGTGCGGCAGATCGCCGGGCTCATCGCGCGGCGAATCGTGACCGATTCCAAGGAAGGCGAGCGCGTCACGCAGGGAACGCGCATGGGCCTCATTCGCTTCGGTTCGCGCGTCGATGTGTTTCTGCCGGCGGACTCGAAGCTCCGCGTCAAGGTCGGCGACGTCACCTATGCGGGGGTCACCGTGGTCGCTGAGCTGGCGGGTAAATGAACGTACCTCCACGCAATCGATCGCGACGAGCGAGCGAACGACAGGGCGTGCGGCGCGCCGTCGTGCTGCTGCCGAACGGCCTCACGCTCGCGAACCTGATGTGCGGCATCTATGCGATCATCCTCGCCTACCGCGGCGACATCGCCAGCGCGCCAGGCTTCATCGTGCTCGGCGGCATCGCCGACGCGCTCGATGGGCGCGTCGCGCGCGCGACGGGCACGGGCAGTCGCTTCGGCGAAGAGCTCGACTCGCTCGTCGACGCGATCTCATTCGGGTTTGCGCCGGCGCTGATCATGTACATGGGCATTCCCAATCGTGGACAATGGGAATGGCTGTTCGTGTTCATCTTCAGTGCGTGCGCGGTCATGCGGCTGGCGCGCTTCAACGTGGAGCAGGCGGGCCGCGCGAAAACGCATTTTCATGGCTTGCCCAGTCCAGCCGCGGGCCTGACGCTCGCGACCTATTACTGGTTTGCGCAGACGCCGCTCTACAACCAGACGGTGATTTTGTTCACCGACAGCACGACGCTGCGCGATTTGCCGTGGCACGCGATCCTGCGCGGCCTCATGGGAGTGCTCGCGGCGCTGATGATCAGCGACGTGCCCTACCCCGCGTTTCCGTCGATCGGTTTCAACAGCCTCAAACGCCTTTTTGGAACGGTTCTCGTCGCCGGCTCCGTCGTGCTGCTCGTATTTCGCGCCGGAGAGTTCATTTTCCCGGCGCTCCTGGCGTACGTGTTGTACGGCATCGTGAAGTGGATGATCATCGGGCTGCTCGGTGATTCGACGACGCCGGAAGAGATATTCTGGGATCAGGGGCCGGAACGAAGTTCGAGATCGCAACGGCTCGATCGCGGCGATCATCGCGATCGTGGTGATCGTGATCGTGGTGATCGCGATCGTGGTGATCGTGATCGCAGTGATCGGGGTGATCGAGACCGGGGTGATCGTGGCGAACGGCCTCGCCGCCGCGAGGAGCGCCGCACGCAGTTCGGTCGCGTGCCGGTCGCGCCCATCGAGATCGATGAAGACGAAGCCGAAGAGGCCGCACTCGGCCAATCGGCCGACGAAGCCGCGGACCGCGACGAACGAAAGTCGGACGGAGGCGCGAATCAGGCGCAGCGGCGCCGCCGTCGTCGTCGCGGCGGCAAGAGCAACCGTCCGCGCGGCACGACATCAGGCGGCAGCACGCCGGACGGTGCTCCTCCGTCTGAATCGCCGTCGTCATCGACACCCCCACTTCCTCCATCAGGCCCTGCTGAATGAACCGATATAAGGTCGCCGTTCACATCACGCCGCGCCGCGGAATTCTCGATCCGCAAGGCCGTACGGTCGCCGACGCCCTGCACTCGCTCGGCTTCGGCGCCGTGCGCGACGTGCACATTGGCCGCCACGTCATCGTGGAGATCGAAGCAGCCGATCGCGGCGCCGCGGAGCAGTCGACCCGCGACATGTGTGAGCGGCTGCTGGCGAATCCGGTCACGGAAGACTTCGAGATCGCGGGCGTCGATGGCGGTACGCCATGATCGGCATCTTATGAAATTCGGCATCGTCACGTTTCCCGGCTCGAACTGCGACTACGACGCCTATCACGCCGTCGTCGAACAACTCGGCGAAGAAGCGGTGTACCTGTGGCACAAGGATCACGATCTCAAGCAATGCGACGTGATCGTGCTGCCGGGCGGATTCAGCTACGGCGATTACTTGCGGGCCGGTGCGATCGCGCGCTTCAGTCCCGTGATGCAGGACGTCGTCGCGTTCGCGAAGCGCGGCGGGCCGGTGATGGCGATCTGCAATGGATTCCAGATCGCGTGCGAGGCCGGACTGCTGCCCGGCGCGCTGCTGCGCAACGCAAGCCTCAAGTTCGTGTGCGAGCTGGTGCGGCTGAAAGTCGAGTCCACCGACACGATGTTCACGAATCGGTACGAGCGCGGCAGCATCATCCGCATTCCGATCGCGCACGGCGACGGACGCTATACGGCGGACGACGCGACGCTCGATCGCCTCGAGGGCGACGGTCGCGTCGTGCTGCGCTACGCCGGCGGCCCGGGCGACGCCGACGAATGGTGGAGTCCAAACGGGTCCATGCGCGCGATCGCCGGCATCGTCAACGAAGCCGGCAACGTGCTTGGCATGATGCCCCACCCGGAACGCGCCGTGGACGCGCTGCTCGGCTCCGACGACGGATTGAGCATGTTTGAATCAATGCTTGCTAAAGTGGGGGCATGATGGCCGTCATCCCGACAGGCGCGAAACGACCGAGGCATCTACCCTCTCGGTCGACGGGACTTCCCTCCCTCGTGCACGCGAGATCCCTCGTCGCTCTGCTCCTCGGGATGACGATCGCACGCGCGGCGAATGCGCAAACGGCCGCCATCGATCCCGGCATGACGCAGGCGCAGGTCGTCGCGAAATTGGGTCCGCCGCTCTCGACGCGGACGTCGGACGGTCACACGTATCTCTTCTACAAGAACGGCTGCGAGCGGACGTGCGGCATGAACGATCTCGTCGTGCTCGACAGCGGCAAGGTCGTCGACGCCGTGTTTCGTTCGCCCAGTCGCAAGTACACCGGCAAAAGCAGCTCGCCAGTCATGATCTCGCGCACCGACGCTCGACGCGGCGGTGCTCCAACGGCCAAGACCGCGCCACCCACGAAGAAGCCGTAGCCACCGCATGCCACTCACTTCGCGCGTCGAGTCGCGCCCCGGCGATCCCGTCATCACTCCCGCGCTCGTCGCCGAGCACGGGCTGACGCCCGAGGAGTACGAGCGCCTCGTCGCGATGCTCGGTCGTGTGCCGACGTTCACGGAACTTGGAATCGTGAGCGCGCTGTGGAGCGAGCACTGTTCGTACAAGCATTCTCGCCCGCTGCTGCGGACGCTGCCGACCAAAGCGCCGTACGTGTTGCAGGGGCCCGGCGAGAACGCCGGCGTCATTTCGATCGGTGACGGCCTCGCGGTCGCCTTCAAGATCGAATCGCACAATCATCCGTCGGCCGTCGAACCGTATCAGGGCGCCGCGACCGGCGTCGGCGGCATCCTGCGCGACGTCTTCACCATGGGCGCCCGCCCCGTCGCGATGCTCAACTCGCTGCGATTCGGTTCGCTCGATTCGCCGCGTGTTCGCTACCTCTTCGCGGGCGTGGTGAAAGGCATCGGCGATTACGGCAACTGCGTCGGCATTCCGACCGTCGCCGGCGAGATCGCCTTCGATCCCTCATACGAAGGGAATCCACTCGTCAACGCGATGTGCGTTGGCCTCCTGAAGGAAGAAGAGCTCATTCGCGCCGTGGCGCAGGGCGTGGGTAATCCGATCATCGCCGTTGGCGCGCGCACCGGGCGCGATGGGATTCACGGCGCGTCGTTCGCTTCGGAAGATCTGTCGGCGCAGAGCGATGCCAAACGCCCGCGCGTCCAGGTGGGCGATCCCTTCACCGAGAAGCTGCTGCTCGAGGCAAGCCTCGAGTTGATTCGCAGCGGCGCGATCGTCGCCATTCAGGACATGGGTGCCGCGGGCCTCACGTCATCGTCGGCCGAGATGGCCGCGCGCGGCGACGTCGGTGTGACGATCGACGTGACCAAAGTGCCGGTGCGCGAAACAGGCATGACGCCGTACGAGATTCTGCTGAGCGAATCACAGGAGCGAATGCTGGTCGTGGCGAAGCGCGGCCGCGAGCACGAAGTCAGCGCCATTCTCGAAAAGTGGGAGCTCACGGCATCGGTGATCGGCGAAGTCATCGCTGAACCGGTGTATCGCGTCACTGAGGGCGACCGCGTCGTCGCGGAATTCCCCGGAACGCGGCTCGTGACAGACTGTCCGACCTACACACCGGACGCGCGTGAGAGCCTCGAGATCAGCCGGCTGCGTGCGCGACCAGTGTCGACGATTCCGGAGCGCCCGGAAGAACGCGATCCGGTCTGGACGCTTACGCAACTGCTGTCGTCGCCGACCATCGCGTCGAAGACGTGGGTCTATCGCCAATACGACACCAGCGTCCGCACCAACACCGTGATCGGGCCCGGCGGCGACGCCGCGGTGATTCGCGTGCGCGGCACCGAGCGCGCGATCGCGGTGAAGACGGATTGCAACGGCCGATACGCCTATCTCGACCCGCGCGTCGGTGCGCAGATCGCCGTGTGCGAGGCCGCGCGCAATGTCGCGTGTACCGGCGGGCGTCCAATGGCCATTACCAATAATCTCAACTTCGGCAATCCGCGTCGTCCCGAAGTCTATTTCCAATTGCGCGAGGCCGTGCGCGGCATCGCCGAGGCGTGTGACGCGCTCGGCACGCCGGTGACGGGCGGCAACGTCTCGCTCTACAACGAGAATCCGAACGGCGCGGTGTATCCCACGCCCGTGATCGGGATGGTCGGCTTGATCGAATCGGTCGCCCACATCACGCGCGCCAACTTCCAGGATGAGCACGACACGATCGTTCTCCTCGGGGCGCCGACGGCGCACATCGGGGCGAGCGAGTATCTCGCGCGCATTCACGACACGGTGGCTGGTTCCCCGCCGCCGTGCGATCTCGACGCCGAGAAGGCACTCATCGAAACGTTGGTCGAGGCGTGCCAGGGCGGCATCGCCCTCTCGGCGCATGACGTCGCGGACGGCGGACTGGCGGTGGCGCTCGCCGAGTGCTGCATGATGGATCGTGAAACGCAGCGGGGTGCGACGATCGACCTCACGGCGTGGAGCGAGCTTCCCAGCCGCGCGGTGTTGTTCGGCGAAGCACAGGCGCGCGCGATCGTGACGACCACCATGCCCGATACGCTGCTGCAGATCGCCGGCAAACATGGCGTCCCCGCGCGCGTGATCGGGTTGGTCGGCGCTCGAGGAAGTCAGCTCGCAATCAAGACGGGTGAAGGACAATTCAGCGCCGAGCTGCGCGTGCTCGACGAAGCGTATCACGAAGCAATTCCCAGGATCATGGCGCAATCGGCAATTACTTTGTCATCCTGAGCGAACCGAAGGACCTCGTCCACATCCACGCGGATGAGATCCTTTCGGCCCTTCGCGCCTCGGGCTGACGCAATAATAGACAAACCCAATGTGCGGTATATTCGGAGTTCATGGCCACCCTGACGCGACTCACATCGCGCAGCTTGGGCTTTATTCACTGCAGCATCGCGGACAGGAATCGGTCGGCGTCGTATCGATCGACCCGCAGGGCACCGCACACGCGGTCCGCAGCATGGGGACGCTCTCCGACACGCTCGCCCGCGAGCTGTCGAAGATCCCCGGCATCTCGGCCGTGGGCCACACGCGGTACTCGACCGCGGGATCGTCGACGATCGAGAACGCGCAGCCCGTCGTCGCTCGCTCGAAAGGCGGCTACATCACCCTCGCGCACAACGGCAACCTGATCAATGCCGCCGAGTTGCGCATGGAGCTCGAGGACAACGGCTCCATCTTTTCGTCGACGAACGATTCCGAGGTGATCGTCCATCGCCTCGCGAAATCGAACGCACCGACGCCGGCCGAACGATTGGCCGATGCCCTCAATGGTGTCGAGGGCGCGTTCAGTCTGATCGTCGCGATGGGCGACACGCTGCTCGCGGCGCGCGACCCGCGCGGCTGGCGTCCGCTGGCCATGGGCAAGCTCGGCGACGCGATCGTGTTCGCGTCGGAGACGTGCGCGCTCGACATCGTCGGTGCCACGATTCTGCGCGACGTCGAGCCTGGCGAGATCGTGTCCGTGCGCGGCGGGGAGATTCAATCGTCGTTTCCCATGCCGAAGCGCGATCTGCATCGGTGCGTATTCGAGTTTGTGTATTTCGCGCGCCCCGACAGCCGCGTCTACGGCGGCTCGGTCGACCGCGCGCGCCGCGCACTCGGGCGGCGGTTGGCGCAGGAATGTCCCGCGCCGGCCGCGGAGCTCGTGTTCAGCGTGCCCGACTCGTCGAATTCCGCCGCGCTCGGATTCGCCGAGGAGAGCGGCCTGCCCTACGAGCTCGCATTGATTCGCAATCACTACGTCGGCCGCACGTTCATTCAGCCGACGCAGGCCGGGCGCGACGCCAAGGTCAAGGTCAAGTACAACCCGGTGCGTGAAGTGCTCGACGGCAAGAGCGTCGTGATGGTCGACGACTCCATCGTGCGCGGCACGACGACCCGCGGGCTCGTTGCACTCGTGCGCGCCGCCGGCGCGCGCGAGGTTCACATGCGCGTCAGCTCATCGCCCGTCACCGGGCCATGCTATTACGGGATCGATACACCGTCGCGCGAAGAGCTCATCGCCGCGAACTATACGACCGACGAAATCGCGAAGCACCTTGGTGTCGATACGCTGGGATATCTCTCGCTGGATGGAATGCTCGAATCGGTCCCATCCGGCCCGCACGGCTTTTGCCATGCGTGTTTCTCAGGCGATTACCCGACGCCGCCCCCAACGGATCCCGACAAGCTGCGGTTTGGCTGCGGCTGCTAGCGAACGAATCGCACGCGAGCAGTTCGGAGCCGGGCCGTTTCCCGTGACGAAGCATGGCTTCTTCAATGCCGATAGACGATAGCGCAGTGAAGGTATCACCTGCGCCCGCGAACGCGGGCGCGCCATCCCCCGCGGCGCCAGCCGCGCCACTCCCCGCGGCGTCAGCCGCGCCACCCCCTGCAACGCGCGAAGCCCCTCGCGACGTCTTTTTCTTCGGCGACGGCACCGCCGAGGGCACCAAAGACATGAAAGCCGTCCTCGGCGGCAAAGGCGCCAATCTCGCCGAGATGACGAACCTCGGCGTGCCGGTGCCGCCGGGCTTCACGATCGCGACGTCATTGTGCGTCGCGTATCTGCGCGAAAAGCACGTGCCCGACGCCTTGCGCCCCGAAGTCAACGCCGCGCTCGCGCGGCTCGAGAAGGCGACCGGCAAGCAATTCGGCGACGCCGCGAATCCCCTGCTCGTATCCGTTCGCTCGGGCGCGCCGGTGTCGATGCCCGGCATGATGGAGACCATTCTCAATCTCGGGTTGAACGACCGCACCGTGCACGGACTCGCGAAGGCCAGCGGAAATGCGCGCTTCGCGTACGACTCGTATCGCCGCTTCATCCAGATGTACGGCGACGTCGTGCTCGGCGTGCCGTTCGCGCAGTTCGAGCACTTGCTCAGCGCCAAGCGGCTGACCAAAGGCGCCAAGACGGACGCCGATCTCGATGAGACCGCGCTGCGCAATCTCGTCGAGGAGTACAAAGCGCTGGTGCGCTCGACGACCGGCCAGGACTTTCCGATGGATCCCGTGGTGCAGCTTTGGGGCGCGATCGAAGCCGTGTGGCGTTCGTGGACGCTCAAGAAGGCCGTCGATTATCGAAAGGTGAATCGCATCACCGACGACCTCGGCACCGCGGTCAACGTCGTGTCGATGGTGTTCGGCAACCTGGGCGACGACTCCGGGACGGGCGTGGCGTTCACGCGCGATCCGTCCACCGGCGAGCGCAAGTTTTACGGCGAGTTTCTGGTCAACGCGCAGGGCGAGGACGTCGTCGCGGGGATTCGCACGCCGCTCAGCATCGACGACATGGCGAACAAGCTGCCGCAGGCCTATGAGGAACTTCTAAAGGTCCAGGATCGCCTCGAGCGGCACTTTCACGACATGCAGGATCTGGAATTCACGGTCGAGCGGGGGCGGCTGTTCCTGCTGCAGACGCGCACCGGCAAACGGACCGCGGCGGCGGCGGTGCGGATCGCCACCGACATGGTGGACGAAGGCTTGATCGACACCCGCACCGCCATCCAGCGCGTGCAGCCCGAGCAGCTCGATCAATTGCTGCATCCCGTCATCGACATCGCGGTGCGCGCCAAGCCGCTGTGCGCCGGGCTGCCTGCCAGCCCCGGCGCGGCGAGCGGCGTCGCCGTGTTCGATCCCGACGTGGCCGAGCATCGCGCCGCCGCGGGCGACAAGGTGATTCTCGTGCGCGACGAGACGACGCCGGAAGATTTTCACGGGATCGTCGCGGCGCGCGCGGTGCTCACGGCACGCGGCGGCATGACCAGCCACGCGGCGGTGGTCGCGCGCGGCATGGGCAAGTGCGCGGTGGTTGGATGCAGAGACATTCACGTCGACGTGGAGCATCGCCGCTTTTCCGTTGGCGACACCACCGTCGGCGAAGGCGAATGGATCACCGTCGACGGCGCATCGGGCCGCGTCTACGCCGGCGATCTGCCGACCACGCCCAGCGAGATCGTGCAGGTCATTCGCGGAACGCGGATGGAACGCGATGCGCCGACGTACCATGCGTTCGCGCGCCTGCTGGGTTGGGCGGACGACGTGCGCCGTCTCAGGGTACGCGCGAACGCTGACACGCCGGCCGATGCACGCATCGCGCGCGGGTTCGGCGCGGAAGGCATTGGGCTGTGCCGCACCGAGCACATGTTCTTCGAGGGCGACCGCATCACCGCCATGCGCGAAATGATCATCGCGCGCGACGAAAGCGGCCGCCGCCGTGCGCTCGCCAAGCTGTTGCCGATGCAGCGCCAGGACTTCGACGGAATCTTCGAGGCCATGGATGGATTGCCCGTAACGATCCGTCTGCTCGACCCGCCGCTGCACGAATTCCTGCCGCACGGCGGCGAAGAATCGAAGCTGCTCGCCCGAACGCTCGGCATTCAGCGGGCTGAGCTAGCCCACATTGTGGAATCTTTACGCGAGACCAACCCGATGCTGGGACATCGCGGCTGTAGACTGGGTATTACCTACCCGGAAATCACGGAAATGCAGGGCCGGGCAATATTTGAGGCCGCTGTGAAAGCGAAACGAAGAGGCATAGATGTCCGTCCTGAGATCATGATCCCCTTGGTGGCCACGCTGGCCGAATTCGAAAACCAGCGAGCCATTCTCGAGGACGTCGCGCGACAGGTGCTGGGTGGAATGGGGGAAGAAGTGCCGTACACCATCGGCACGATGATCGAGCTTCCGCGCGCGGCACTGACCGCTGACGAGATCGCAACCAAGGCGCAGTTCTTTTCGTTCGGAACCAATGATTTAACGCAAACCACCTTTGGCCTCAGTCGCGACGACGCGGGCCGATTCCTACCCAATTACGTAGATCGTGGTATACTTCCCGACGATCCATTCCAGGTTCTGGACCGGAATGGAGTTGGCAAGCTGATTGGATTTGCCGTATCTGCCGGTCGGAGCGTCCGCCCTGAACTCAAGGTGGGCATCTGCGGTGAACATGGCGGTGAACCGCGCTCCGTGAAGTTTTGCCACACGATCGGCCTCGATTACGTCTCCTGCTCTCCTTTCCGAGTCCCAATCGCCCGCCTCGCCGCTGCCCATGCCGCTCTTGAATCCACCCCTCCCAGCACTCAGGCGCTCGCGTCGTAGCCACCCGACGCTGCCCAACCTCCCGGACCTCGAGTTCCTGCCGAGCGATCCCAATCCGCTGCGGATCGCGCTGGTAACCGAGTACTACTATCCGCATCTGGGCGGCGTTTGCGAGCACGTGCACTTCTTCGCCCGCGAAGCGCGCCGCCGCGGACACCATGTGGACGTCATCACGTCCCACATCCCGGGCGCTCAAGAGCAGCCACACGTCATTCGCCTGGGTCGCAGCCAGCCCGTCTATTGCAACGGCTCACAGGCACGCATCACAGTCGGGTGGAATCTCCGCCGCGACATGCGCCGCGTGCTGCGTGAGGGCAAGTACGACATCGTGCACGTGCACTCGCCGCTCACGCCCGTGCTTCCGCTGCTCGCCATCGAGGAATCGGACCGACTCGGCATCCCGGTCGTCGGCACCTTCCATACGTACTTCGATCGCTCGGTCGGATACACCGCGTTCAACCGCTTTTTCCAGAAACGGCTCGACATGCTCGCCACGCCCATCGCGGTGTCGAAGAGCACGACCGTCGCGCTCAATCGGTATTTCGAGGCGGACTGGCAGATCATTCCGAACGGCATCGACACCGATGTCTTTCATCCGAGCGCTCCTCCCCCGCCGGGGATTTCGAAGGACGTTCCGACGATTCTCTTCCTCGGCCGCTTCGATCCGCGCAACGGACTCACGACGCTGATCGACTCGTTCCGCAAGGTGAAGTCGAAGGGCACGAACGGCCGCCAGGCGCGGCTCGTGGTCGTGGGCGACGGTCCGCTGCGCGAGCACTACTACAAGCAGGCGAACGGCGACAAGGACATCGTCTTCGTCGGCTCGGTCCTCGAGGGACGTCCCAGCTACTACGCCCATAGTAGTGTGTACGCCTGCCCCACCACCAAGGCCTCGTTCGGCATCACGCTGCTCGAATCCATGGCGTGCGAGACGCCCGTCGTGTGCTCCGACATCCTCGGCTTCCAGGACGTCGTGGTGAACGAGCGTGAGGCGCTCATGGTGCCGTGCGGCGACCGCGACGCATTGGCCGACGCGCTCGTGCGCGTGCTCGACGACGAAGGACTGGCGATTCAGCTCGGCACCACCGGGCGTCAGAATTCGCTCGAATATTCGTGGTCGCGTGTCACGTCTCGCGTGCTGGACGTGTATCAGGGCGTTCTCGGAAACGTCGCCGTTAGCGCATAGCGCACGGCACACCGCCGCATGATTCTCGAAAGTCTGGGCGCCGGCGTCGTCGTGATCGGCGGCGCCGCGCACGGCGCGTTTCACCGCAACAGCTTCGTTTTCGGCAAACCCATCACGCACGTGTCCGGCGGCGGAAAACGCGTCGCGCTCACGTTCGACGACGGGCCCAATCCCAATGCGACGCCATTCATCCTCGACGCCCTGCGCGATCGCGGCGTGAAGGCCACGTTCTTCATCCTCGGCCGCCACGCCGAGCAGTGGCCGGATCTCGTGCGGCGCGTCGCCGATGAAGGACATTCGATCGGCAATCACGGCTGGTTTCATCGCAAGCTGCACTTCAAGTCGCCGGCCTATGTGCGGCGCGATCTCACGCTCGGCACCGAGGCGATTCAGCGGGCGTCGGGCGTGACGCCGCACCTCTTTCGCGCGCCGCACGGCTTCCGTGCGCCCTGGGTCACGGCGATCGCGCGCTCGCTCGGCCAGCGGACCGTCGGGTGGTCGCTCGGCGTGTGGGACTCCGACAGGCCGGGCGTCGACGTGATCGCCCAGCGTACCGTCGACGGAGCTCGTCCCGGGTCGATCCTTCTCTTGCACGACGGAGACGGCTACGATCCTCAAGGGGATCGGACGCAAACGGCACGCGCAGTGCCCTTGATTGTCGATCGTCTGCTGGCTCAGGGTTTCGAATTCGAGCTGTTCGACGCCGATTGATCACTGATTGATCACGACTGACCATCGCCTGACCACCGCATGAAGAAAGCCGTTTCGCGCAGCATCCGACTGTTGCTAAGCGTCGTCATCATCGCGGCGCTGGTGTTGTTTGCGCGAAAGGTCAATTGGCAGACGACGTGGCAGAGTATCGTGAGCGCCAATCGCACCATTCTGCTGCTTGCGGCGCTCGTCAACCTGTTGTCGCTGGCGCTGAAAGGCGTGCGCTGGTGGATCTTCCTGCGCCCCGTTGGCGCGCCGTCATTGTGGATGGCGCTCAAGGCGACGTTCGCCGGCGCCGGTCTCAACAACGTGCTCGTCGCCAACGGCGGCGAAGCGGCGCGCGTCGTGTTCGTTGCCCGAGCCGCCCACGTGCAGAGCGCGAAGGTGCTCGCGACGCTCGCGCTCGAGCGAATGTTCGAGCTGATCGGGTACGTCGTGATGCTCGCGCTGGCCGTCTCATTCCTCGATCTGCCGTCGTCGCTTTCGCGCGCCAAGCCGTTCGCGTGGGCCGGGCTCGCGCTCATCGCGGTGTTCCTCGTCTATCTGGTCCGCCGCCCGGACATCGCCGAATCCGCGGCGCCGCTCGCGGCCGAAGTAACAGGCGCGATCGGATGGCGGTCTCGCGTCGCGAACTACTTCCGCCACTTCGGTCATACGATCGGCGGCATTTCCACCGGCCCCCGATTCGGCATGGCGCTCCTGATCTCGGTGTCGATCTGGGCGCTGCAAGTGTGGACCTACGCGTTGACCGCGCGTTCCGCGCATTTCAATCTGTCGCCCGTTGGTACCGTCGCCGCGCTGCTCGCCGTCAACCTCGGCTTCGCCGTGCGCGCGACGCCTGGCAACGTCGGCGTGTTCCAGGCGGTGTATGCGCTGACGGCCGTCGGGTTCGGAATGGATAAGGATCAGGCGATCGCCGTCGCGTTCCTCATTCAAACGCAGCAGATCATTCCCGTCACCCTGCTCGGAATCGCCCTCGCGCCGGAGTTCATCTTCAAGCGCAAGCAGGTCGTGCGCGCCGAGGATCGCGGGCTCGATCTGCATTCGCGGTCGCCCGAGAGCGCGGACGATTAGTTCGCGGGTTCGAACGACGCCATGAGAAAATCACCCGCGCGCTCGTAGCCGAGTCGCTGGTAGATCCTGTTCGAGGTCGGGTTCGCGAGATCGGTGTGCAGGAAGACGAACTCGCGCCCGTCGCGCAGCAGCTCGTCCGTGAGATCGGCCACCAGCATCGACGCGTAGCCGCGGCCGCGAAGCTCGAGCGGCGTGTAGACGAGATTGATCCTCACGCCGTGCGCGGTCCGGCCGACCGCCGCCGCGCTCGAGACGATACGACCGCCGTCTTCCCAGACATGCAGCGCGTGCGACGCGATCCGGCGCGCGATCGATTCGCGTGCATGCTCGAGCGTCTCGCGCTGTCCGATGGCCGCGCTGAGCGCGATGTGCCATGCGATTAGAGTTTCCTCATCACCTGGCGTCGCCAGCCGGCGTGCGCCGGTCGGATGCCGGTCCGGCCACATCACGCGGCGATTTACGTACACGCCTTGCGCCAGCGAATGCTCGATCGCGCGGGCCATCGCCGCCGTCACCGCGCGCACCGTCTCGGCGTTGCCCACGACGGCACTGCACGGCTCCTTGCGGAGCAGCTGAGCGAATTCGTCTCGCGCGTCCGGCTCGACGCGCGAGACGAGCAAACGGGTGTCCAGCCGAAACGCGACGCCGAGCACTTCCGCGCTCCCGCCGTTGTCGATCGCGACGACCGCGAGTCCGCCGGGCGGCAGCTCGGCGAGCTCGCCGAGGATACCGAGCATGAGCCCGTGCTGCGCCTCGTGGCGCAGGAGAAACGAGTCGGCGGCGGCTCGAAAGCGCGCCGCGCTTGGGAAGCGGATGAGATGCATTGGGGCCCGGAGAATCAATAACACTCGGCGACAGCCTGATTGCTCACGCAGCGCTCACGCACTGCTCACGCGGGCGCGCTACAGTGCGTCGCGATCGGCCGCGGCTCGAACCCGGAGGTGCGCGATGATCATCATCTTTGCCACGGAGCCGCAACTCGTGCGGCGTGCCGGCGTCGCGTTGCACGACGTCGGGCAGGTCACCCTCGTTACGGAGTGGAGTCGATTCAACGAGTTGCATCGCACGGCCCGGTGCACGATCGTTGCCGACCCATGGATTTCCCTCGGCGAGCTGACGCCGAAGGTCGCGGCATTGCGCGACGGCGCGCCGTTCGTTCCGCTCGTCGTTGTCACCGGTTCCGTGCACGATCAAGGTCACGACGACCGGGAGCTCTTCCGCGATAGTCTTGTTGGACTACATGCATTCGAGCGACGGTTGCGGCGGGTGGTGTGTCGTGCGCTCGTGCGTGCGTGGTTCATTCGCGTCGGGCAACGCATTCGCGCAACGACGACCGTTCCCTCGGCGTTGGGGCACGCGCTGAGCATTGCCTGTGATGAACCGCGAGATGCCGCTTCGATCGGCATGCTCGCGACGCGGGTCGGGTGCGACCGCTCGACGCTCTGGCATCAATGGCGCCGCATCGTGCCCGACGACGGGCTGCGTCTCGAGGATTTTCTCGGCTGGCTGTTGCTCGTGCGCGGCACCGGGCTCCGAGCCGCGGGCGACAGTTGGCCGGTTGTCGCGACTGAATTGGGCGTGCATCACCATACGCTGGCGCGGCTGGCGCGCCGCCTCACCGATGTCACGCTGCGCGAGATCGCGGGACAGCCGACTTCCTGGGTCGTGGATCAGCTCAGGTCGCGGGCGCTGAGTCGCATCACCGACGTCGCCCAGGACATGCCTTCAACGTTCTGGAATTAGAAACGAGTAACGGTCTGAAACGCACAACGGCGCCCAGAGTCTGGACGCCGTTGAACGTTGCTACATCCGATTTCAGTGGAGGCGCCGGGAATTGAACCCGGGTCCGAGAATAGATCGACCACAGCTCCTACGTGCGTAGTCCGCCGTTAGATGTCCCCGCGCGCTGGTTGGCAGACGACCCACTCGCGAGTAAGCCCTCTTCGTCTCGCCGGTACGCCGAAGGCGTACGCACCAGCCAACCCGGATTTCCGATACCTAAGAAGCCGCCCCGGGCGAGCTTCCTCAGAGGCACTTGCGGGCGTAACTAGAAGTTACGCGGCAAGGGCGAAGTTGTTGTTCGCAGTTGGAATGTTGCGGAGTGTTTTACCAGGTGCTCCACGACCTGGGCACGCAGCCACGGCTTCACTTACCCCGTCGAAGCCAGTCGCCCCCGTAACACTGAATCTAGTCGATTCGCGCCCGGAATCAACAGCGATCTTCGTGAAGCAGCCTCGTCAGCGAGCCTTGTAAAGCGCTGGAGTGACTTGCTTTGGCTGAATTACCTTCACGCAGTTTCTCCCGCTCGCCTTCGCCTCGTACAACGCCTTGTCGGCGGCCAACACCAGCCAGTCCCCATACGGCACCGGCGCCGGATACGTCGCCACGCCGAACGAGGCCGTCACCGGAATTCCTTGCCCCGCATGCGAACTCGGCCGCGCCTCCAGCGTCTGCCGCAGCCGCTCAGCCAGCTCGTAGGCACCCTGCTCCGACGTCTGCGGCAGCAGAATGGCGATCTCCTCGCCGCCATAGCGCGCGCACACGTCCACTTCGCGCACGCCGTCGCACAACACCTGCGCGACGTGCTTGAGCACCGTATCGCCCGCCTCATGGCCGAACTGATCGTTCACCTGCTTGAAGTGATCGAGATCCACCAGAATCAGCGAACACGTTCCACCAAACCGATCCGTCTCCGCCACGACGCGCCGCAGCTGCTCGTCGAAGTGCCGGCGATTCGACAGGCCCGTGAGCGGGTCCGTTCGCGCTCGACGACTGACCTCCTCGATCTCCCAGATGATCTCGAGCGGACCGCGCGCTACCGCCGCGAGAAGCCCCAGATTGCGCGCCTCGAGCTGGCCCACGTCGCTCGGCTCCTTTCCCTCGACGATCAACGCGCCGATCACCTGATTGCCGCTCTGCACCGGGACGATGGCCAGCGATCCAACCGGCCGAGCCATGCCGCCGTACGGGCAGGTCTCCTTCACGGCGGACGCCGCGTCTTCGAGCACCAAGGGCAGCTGCGCAACGCACGCCTGCCCGATGATCGAATCCACCGTCACGTGAAAGCCCGGCTCGACGTCGATCGACGGCGACGTAGCCTGAACAACGCCGTGCTTCTCGGCGTCGTTCCATCGCACGAGGCCCGCGACCGGAGCCGAGGTGACGTCGCGCGCCGTCTCGCACAGTGCCTGCCCCAACGCCTCCGCACTCCGATGCCCATGCATGCGCTGCACTGCATCGAGGAGCGCCTGGCCCTGGCGCATGTGGCGTCCGTAATCGCGCCGCAGATCGAAGAGCTGGATCAGCGCGCTGACCTGCGCGGCGAATCGCGGCAGCCATTCGCGTGCTCCGGCGTCGTCGAATCGCAACCCGGTCGCCGCGGTGAGCGAGAGGACGCCATACACCCCGGGTCCGCCGAGGACCGGCGCCGCCGCGAATTCAGGTGCGCCGTCGTCGCGCGCGACGAGCTGCAGCTCGCGATACTCGGCGCTCGATCGCACGAGCGGTCCCCACGAGCGCATGTCGAACGACGTCGGACGTGACGTCCCTTCGGTCGACCACGCGCCCGGCATCAGCGTCTGCCGCGCTTCCACCCATCGCCAGAAGATCGCTTCGTCGGCGCCGCTCAAGTCGCGCAGATCTCGAAGCAACCGATCGAGGATCTCGAGATCGCGCGTCGCCTCTCGCGTCTCGAATCGCTCCTGTGCCTCGCGCCCGAGCGCCGTGGACTTGGCCGGCGTCAGGCGGGAACCCGACGTCGCGGACGAGCGATGCGCATCGACGCGCGTGAGCGCGGCGCGGGAACGCCCGTCGTCGTCAGAGCGCCGACGTCTGAACAGCAGCGCGACGAACGCCGCACCGCCGACGAACGCGATTGCCGCCGTGATGAGAAGACTCATAACCCTGTTGTCATCCTGAGCGTAGCGAAGGACCCCTTTCACCAAGGCGAGCTCTCGTCAGTGAAAGGGGTCCTTCGTCGCTCCGCTCTTCAGGATGACAAACAGCGCGACTTCTCATGATGACACACCGCCTGCGCTCCTCAGGATGACACGCCGTGCGTGATACGCGACGCGGCGACCGCCGCGCCGAATCCATTGTCGATGTTGACCACCGTGATACCCGCGGCGCAGCTGTTGAGCATCGTCAACAGCGGCGCGATTCCCTGGAACGCCGCGCCGTAGCCGACGCTCGTCGGCACCGCGATCACCGGCGCGCGCACGAGACCACCCACGACCGACGGCAACGCCCCGTCCATCCCCGCGATGACGATCACCACGGCGGACGCGGAAAGCTCGTCGCGCTTGGCGAGCACACGATGAATCCCCGCGACGCCCACGTCTGTGATGCGCGCCACGCAGTCGCCCAGCGCCCGCAATGTCACGGCCGCTTCCTCGGCGACAGGCAGATCGCTCGTGCCGGCGGTGACGATCGTGACCGTTCCCTTGCCGCTCGGCGCCGGCTCGCGGCCCGGGAGAAATGCCGTCCGCCCGAGCGCATTCAACTCGATATCCGGCAGCGACGCGCGCAACATCTCCGCGGCGTCGGCCGAGAGCCGAGTAGCGAGCATGGCGTCGCCGCGCGCGATGATGTGCCGCGCGATCTCCGTGACCTGCTCCGGCGTCTTGCCCGCCGCGTAAATGACCTCGGGAAATCCCTGGCGAAGCGTGCGGTGATGATCGATCGTCGCGAAGCCGAGCGATTCCAGCGGCTCGAGAACGCCGTTTGCGAGCGCGTCGACCGCGCTCGTCACGTCGAGCGCGCCGTTCGCCACCTGCTGGAGCAGATCGCGAACGTGCTCGCGTCTCATGACACGCTCATGCAGCCGTGTCGACCTCGGCCGCGTACTGATCGCGCATACGCAAATACTCTTCAAAGATCCCTTCGACTTCGCCGAGCGACGTCACCGCGTGCAGCTTCTTGCGGAGCTCCGCCGAGCCCGGGAGACCTTTGCAGTACCAACCCAGGTGCTTGCGGAACTCGATCGCCGCGCCGCGCCGGTCGGGCTCGTAGTCGTTGGCCATCTTCGCGTGGTCGAGCGCGATGGCGAAACGCTCCTCGACGGTTGGATCGGGACGCTTGTCGCGGCCCGCGAGGAGATCGCGCGTTTGATCGAAGATCCACGGCTGCCCGAACGCGCCGCGGCCGATCATGATGCCGGCGCAATTCGTCATGCGCTGCATGCGCACGGCGTCTTCCGGTGTCTTGATGTCGCCGTTGCCGAGCACCGGAATGTCGAGCGCGGCGACGACGGCCGCGATTTCTTCCCAGCGCGCGGTGCCGCTGTACATCTGCGTGCGCGTGCGGGCGTGCAGGGTGAACGCGCGCGCGCCGGCGTCCTGCATGCGCAGAGCGATGCCGACCGGGTCGCGCGTGTCCTCGTTCCATCCGCTGCGCGTCTTGACCGTGACGGGAAGACTCGTGCTCTTCGCCACGGCGCGGATGATCTGCTGCACGAGGTCGAGATCCTTGAGACAGCCCGAGCCGCCGTTCCGCTTGACGACCTTCTTCACCGGACAGCCGAAGTTGATGTCGATGAACTCGGGCTGGAAGACGTCGGTGACGAACGCGGCCGCTTCGCCCATGGCGATCGGATCGGCGCCGAAAATCTGCACGCCGATCGGCCGCTCGTCAGGCCCGAAGCGCAGCTTGCTGATCGTCGCTTCGTTCTCGCGCCGAATCCCCTCGGCGGACAGGAATTCGGTGACGACGACGTCGGCGCCAAAGCGGCGGCAGAGGCGCCGGAACGGCGACTCGGACACGCCGGCCATGGGCGCCAGATACATCGGCACGTCGACCGAACTGCCTGTCAGGGGGAACGGAAAGCGTTTCGTCACTGAGGGTTTCTCGCTCCGGCGCTGCGCACCTTCGCCCGGAATGCTGGACGGTGCCATTTCACTGGGTGTTCCTCGCTCCGGCGCTGCGCACCTTCGCTCGGAATGCCGCATGTGCCACTCGATCAAGTTAAGAGCGTGCCGAAGTCGAAGCAACACGAAGCAACTGCAAGCAACATCAGCATTTGACACACGTCTAGGGGCTCAATAGGTTGCGCCAAATGGAACTGCGAGAGTTCTTCAGCGAAGACGCAATCAAGCTCGACCTTGCGGGGACGTCGAAGGATGACATCCTCCGCGAGCTGATCGGCTTGCTCAAGTTGGACGAAAAGTCCGAAGGCATGTTGTTCAAGATGCTCAAGCGCCGTGAGAATCTTGGGTCGACGGGCATCGGGCGCGGCATCGCGATTCCCCACTGCCGCTCGCTGGTCGTCAACAAGCTGCGCGTGGCGTTTGGCCGCAAGAAGGAAGGCGTCGACTTCAAGGCGATCGACGAGAAGCCGGTGCACTTCTTCTTTCTGATCGTCGCGCCGCCATTAGAAGTCTCGAATCAGTACTTGCCCGTCCTCGGCAAAATTGCGCAGTTCAGCAAGGAGCCGGACGTGCCGGGCCGGCTGCTCGAGCTGACGGAGCCCAAGCAGTTTCTGGCGCTGCTCGAGGAAAAGGGCGTCTAGTCTAAATTAGACTAGCTGGCGCGGCGTTCGACGATCGTGTTCGACGATGGTCAGCGCGCGAGCGACGCGTAGTAGACGAGCCCGTACAACGCCACCGTCGACGCGCAGAGGCACATCGTCACGATGCCAAGCCCCTTGGCGATGGTTGCCGCGATCGATCCGCCGTACATCCCACGCAGCGCGATCACGCCGTAGATGGGAATCGCCAGCGTGCAAATCCCGCCGACGAGCCCGGCGACCACGGACGAGTACGTGAATTTCGCCAGCACGCCGATCGCGAGCAGCATGAAGACGAGCGTGTTGAAGTGAATCGAGAAGTAGAGATGCGCGGGATAGCGGTGCGGCCGATAGAAGGCGTTCAGAACCAGCGCGAAGACCGGCAGCATCATGAAGAGCACGCGCGGCAGGCTGTCCAGCAGGTTGCGCTTGAGGCCCTGCGGATCCTCGATTTCACGCCTCGCGATTGGACGAAGCCACACGGGTGCCTTGCCGACCTTCGCGAGCGCAGAGTCACGCTGTGCCGTCGAGAGATTGCCGCCGGCGACGGCGGTCGCCAGTGCTTTGCCCACTACCTCCGGCGCGGATCCTTTCTTCGCGGCATTCGGCCCGACGGTGAGGCCAACCTGGATGCCCGCCGCGTCCACCCGACGTGTCACCGGCACCAGCGTCGGTGCGGCGGACGCGAGCAGGAAGTAGATGAAGCTCATCGTGAGATACAGCCGCACCGGCGAGATGAAGCGAACGCGTTTGCCCTCGATGAACTGCCGCGTGACGGCGCCGGGCCTCGTGAGCAGCAGCTTGAACGTCTCGACGAACTTGCCGTCCCATCCCGTGAACTCGGAGAAGGCTTCGCCGGCGATCTCGTGCACGCTCGGGTGCGGGGGCACCGCGCGCTGTCCACACTGTGCGCAGAACGGACCGCTCATCGTCGCGTGGCAGTTCAAACAGGCAATGGTCCACGGCGCGGGCGGCTCGACGCTGGATGCCGGCGGGGCAAATTCGGCGGAACGCGACGTCACGTTAAGCGGTATGCTCATGGGTCCAAGCTGAGTGAGACGATGATGCGGATCGCCCGTGACGCGTCAGTTCACTCCCACTCGATCGTGGCTGGTGGTTTTGAGCTGATGTCATACGCGACACGATTGACCCCGCGCACTTCGTTGATGATGCGGCTTGAAATACGCGCCAGCACATCATGTGGGAAGGGGTACCAGTCGGCGGTCATACCGTCCGTGCTCGTGACGGCGCGTAGTGCCACGACGTTTTCATACGTCCGGTAGTCCCCCATGACACCGACGGTACGGACGGGCAGCAGCACGGCAAACGCCTGCCAGATCTCGTCATAGAGATTCGCTTGCCGAATCTCGTCCAGATAGATCGCGTCGGCGCGGCGCAGCACGTCGAGCGCGTCGGGCGTCACGGCACCGAGGACCCGAATGCCGAGTCCCGGTCCCGGGAACGGATGCCGGCCGACCATCTCCTCGGGCAGTCCGAGCTCGCGGCCGACGTTGCGCACCTCGTCCTTGAACAGCTCGCGCAGCGGTTCGATGAGTTTGAACTTCATGTCGGGCTTGAGGCCGCCGACGTTGTGATGCGTCTTGATCGTGACCGACGGGCCGCCGCGCGGGGAGAACGATTCGATCACGTCGGGATACAACGTGCCCTGCACGAGGAAACTGGCATCCTTCCCGGCGCCGGATGTTGCTTCCTCGAACACGTCGATGAACGTGTGGCCGATGATCCGGCGCTTCTCTTCGGGATCTTCGACTCCCGCCAGCGCGTCGAGAAAGCGTGTCGACGCGTCCACCGTCACGAGCTTGATCCCGAGGTTGGCGTGCATCGTTTGCTCGACCTGCTGGCGTTCGTGCAGGCGCAGCAAGCCGGTGTCGACGAAGACGCAGGTCAGCTGATGGCCGATCGCGCGATGGACGAGCGCCGCGGCGACGGACGAGTCGACGCCGCCCGAAAGCCCGCAGATGACGCGTGCCGAGCCGACACGGGCGCGAATCTTCTCGATCTCCCCGTCCACGAACGCGCCGGGCGTCCAGGTCGGCTCCGCTTTACATATGTTGAATAAGAAATTTGATATCACCTCGCGGCCGCGCGGCGTGTGCGCGACCTCGGGGTGGAACTGGACGCAGTGAACCGGCTTGGTCTCGTGGCGCATGCCCGCGATGGGGACGCTGCCGCTCGACGCGGTGACGACGAAGCCCGGCGGCGGCGCGTCGACGTGATCGCCGTGGCTCATCCACACCGTCATCTCGTCGCCGGGCTGGAAGCCCGCGAACAATCCCGACGGCTCGTCGACGCGAAGCTGTGCGCGTCCGTATTCGCGCCGCCCCCCGGCGATCACCGCCCCGTTCGAGATGTGCGCGACGAGCTGCATCCCGTAACACACGCCCAGCACCGGTGCGATGTCGAGGAGCGCCGGCTCGGCGAGCGGAGCGCCGTCCTCGTACACGGAGCTCGGACCGCCGCTCAGGATGATGCCGGTCGGCTTCCAGTCGCGAATCCACTCGAGTGAGCGGGTCGCCGGATGGATCTCGGAATACACTCTCGCCTCGCGCACGCGGCGCGCGATGAGTTGAGTGAATTGGGAGCCGTAGTCGAGGATGAGGATTCTGGAAGTCACGTCGGATCAGGAATATGGACCACGGACGAACGTCGGACGTTCACCGATCGGCACGGAGACGGCGTTGGAACGGCGTTGGAACGGCGTTTTGAGTTTAATGGTTTTTGTCAGACACCCTCGGGACGCTCCGCGAAACCGAGTTTCCCGAGGGTGTTCTTAAGAGCTTTTGAACAGCAGTTGACTGCAGTTGACGCCGTCTCCGTGCCGATCCGCGGTTGTCCGCTGTTCGTCCGTGGTCAGCCGTCAGTACTTCCATTCCGCTCCCGACAGCGTGAGAAACTCGACGCGCATCGCATCCATGTCGAGCACCGCGGCCGACGGCGTTCCGTGAAGCCAGCCGCACCCTTCCCCGGGATTCACGATGAGCGTGTTCCCCCGCGTCTTCATTTCCTGCTGGTGCGTGCTTCCATGGATCACGATCTCGTGCGAGTCGATCGAGCGCTGATGCATGTCGCCGATGTCGTGTACGAGAAGAATGCGCTTGCCCCCGATCTCGAAGCTGTGCGGCGACTCGAACAGCTCGGCGCCGAACGCCGATTGCGCGCGCGAGACCAAGCCCTCGCGATCGCCGTCGTTGCGGCCGAACACGCCGGCCAGCGTCACGTGCGACTCCTCGAATGCGCGGAGCGCGAACGGCGAGCAGTAGTCGCCGGCGTGCAGCACCATGCCGGCGCCCGCCGCCTGAATCTGTTTCACCAATTCCGCGACCGCCGGCAGGCGATCGTGCGTGTCCCCGATCAGGCCAATGCGCATCAGCTTTGGTCTCCGGCGTGTGCTGCGGTGGCTTTCCATTCCGGCTTCGCGATCTCGAGGCGCATGAGATCCTCGTAGCGCTCGCGCGCGGTGATCACCGCATACCGGTCGCCGTCGACCAGCACTTCGGCCGGCCGCATACGGCTGTTGTAGTTCGACGCCATGACGTAGCCATACGCGCCGACGTCGCACACCACGAGGTATTCGCCCGGCGCCAGGTCGTCGAGCTCGCGGTCGAGCGCCAGAAAATCACCGCTCTCGCACACCGGACCGACGACGTCCACGGTGGCCGTCGTCGCATGCTCCCGCATGGCGAGTATGCGATGAAAGGCGCCGTAATGCGAGGGGCGCAAGAGCTCCGTCATGCCAACGTCCGCGACGACGTAGTGCTTCCCTCCGCTCCGCTTGCGATAGAGCACTTGCCCAACGAGCACCGCGGCGTTGCCGACGATGAAACGCCCCGGTTCCATCACCAGCTCGAGGCCTGTGTCAGCGACCGTCGGCAGCACGAGCTCCGCGAAGCGTTGCAGGTTCGGCGGCTGCTCCGTGTCGTATCGCACGCCGAGTCCGCCGCCGATGTCGAGGTACCGGAGCGTGTCGATTCCCCGCCGCCGAATTTCGGCGAAGATCGACGCCAGGCGCTCCGTGCCTTCGCGATACGGATCGATGCGCGAGAGCTGCGATCCGATGTGCATGTCCAGACCGACCAGCGTGACGTGGGCGAGTGACGCCGTCACTTCCGCCACATGCACGACGTCGTCATGCGGAATGCCGAACTTGTGCCCCTTGCCGCCCGTCTTGATGTAGTCATGCGGCGTCTCGAGCGTGATCTCGGGATTCACGCGCAGCGACACGCGCGCCGTCACGCCGCGTTCGCCCGCCAGCCGATCGATGATCCGGACTTCGGCTTCGCTCTCCGCGTTGATGAACAGGATGTCCGCATCGAGCGCCTGCGCCAGTTCTTCCTCGGTCTTCCCGACGCCGCCGAAGATGATGTCCTTCGGCTTGAATCCGGCCGCGAGCGCGCGATGCAACTCGCCGCCCGAGACGACGTCGACGCCCGCGCCGAGCTCGCGAAGGACGTCGAGCACGCCGCGGCTGGCGTTCGCCTTGAGCGTGTAGTGAATGCGATGCGCGACCGGCGCGAGCATGCGATCCAATCGCTCGAACCGGTCGCGAATCGTCGCCGCGCTATAGACGTACACCGGCGAGCCGACGTCGCGGACGATGTGCTCGAGGGACACGCCCTCGCAGCACATCACTCCGTCGACGCGGCTGAAGCCGGTGGTCAGTACGCTTTGGCCCATAGCGCTTCGACGATCGTCGTGCTGCCGCCGGTCTTTTTGCCGCACTTGAGGCAAGTGCCCGGCGTTTCGGCCGACTGAAACTCTTCGTCGGGCAGAACGCGGATCGTCGCTTTCGTTTCCTCCTTGATCTCCCGCTCGCAATCTTCGCTGCCGCACCAGCCGGCATAGACGAATGCGCCCTTGTCGTCCATCAGCGACTTGAAATCGTCATAGCTGATCTTGTGGCGAATGCTGTTCTGCTCGCGCCGCTCGCGCGCCGCGATGAGCATGTCGTCCTGAATGCGCATCAGGAGCTCGCTCACGTCCTCGCCGAGCGAATCGAGCGAGATGGGCCGCTTCTCGCGAGTGTCACGCCGCACGAGCACGCCCTGATTCTTCTCGAGATCGCGGGGTCCGAGCTCCATGCGCACCGGGATACCGCGCAGCTCCCACTCGTAATATTTCGCGCCCGGCTTCACACCTTCGCGATCGTCGACATGGACGCGCAGGCGGCCGGGATCACGACGCTCCCAATCCTGCAGCATGTCGCTCACGCGATCGGCCGCCTCGAGCATCCTGCTCCGCTCTTCATCGCTCTTGTAGATCGGCACGATCACGAGCTCGATGGGCGCGAGCAGCGGCGGAATCCGCAGGCCATTATCGTCGCTGTGCGTCATCACGAGGCCGCCGACGAGCCGGGTCGACACGCCCCAACTGGTGTTCCACGCGAACTCCTGTCCACCGTGCTCCGCCTGGAACTTGAGCTCGAACGCCTTGGCGAAGTTCTGGCCGAGGTTGTGCGACGTGCCGGCCTGCAGCGCCTTGTTGTCCTGCATCATCGCTTCGCACGAATACGTGCGCAGCGCACCGGCGAACTTCTCAGCTTTGGTCTTTTGGCCGGTGACGACGGGCATCGCCATGTGGCCTTCCATGAAGTCCGAATACACGCCGAGCATGCGCCGCGCTTCCTCCTCGGCCTCGTCGTGCGTAGCGTGCGCGGTGTGGCCTTCCTGCCACAGGAACTCGAGCGTGCGCAGGAACAGGCGCGTGCGCATTTCCCAGCGCACGACGTTCGCCCACTGATTGATGAGCAGCGGCAGGTCGCGGTAGCTTTGCACCCACTTGGCGAACATCGAGTAGATGATCGTTTCCGACGTGGGCCGAACGATCAGCGGTTCCTCGAGCTTTTTGCCGCCCCCATGCGTGACGACGGCCGTCTCGGGCGCGAAACCCTCGACGTGCTCCGCCTCCTTGTGCAGAAAGCTTTCGGGAATGAACAACGGGAAGTACGCGTTCTGGTGGCCCGTGGCCTTGAACATGTCGTCGAGCGCGCGCTGCATGCGCTCCCAGATGCCGTAGCCGTTGGGACGAATGACCATGCAGCCGCGTACGGGCGAGTAATCCGCCAGCTCCGCGCGCAACACGACTTCGTTGTACCAGGCGCTGAAGTCGGCTTCGCGCGTCGTGAGTTTTTTGTCGTCAGCCATTGTAGTTTTAGAGTATGCTAAAGTCCGAGGTCGGCAAGCAGGTCGTTCCATTCGGGCGGCGGTTCCGGACTCCAGGCATGGCGTTCGCCTTCCGGCTGCGCGGAGTCGCGCAGCGTGAGCACGAATGCCGCCCCGGCGGATTTCGCCGCCTTGACCTGCTTCATGAGCGGTTGGTCGCGGAGCGCGTATTCGACGCTCACGCCGTGATGGCGCAGCGCGGTCGCGGCCCGCCGAACATCGGACTGCAACGCCGCCGATTCCGCGGCGACCCACACCTGCGGGCCCTCGCTCTTGGACGGAAGCAACCCCCGGTCGCGCAGCAGCTCCGCGAGCACCACGTCGCCCATGCCGAAACCCAGCGCCGGCAGGTCCACGCCGCCCAACGACTGCAGGAGATTATCGTACCGTCCCCCGCCGCAGATCGCGCGCAACTCGCCCTTCGCGTCGAACAGCTCGAACACGATCCCCGTGTAGTACGCCAGACCGCGCACGATCTTGAGATCGATCGTCACCCAGTCCAGCACGCCGAGACCTTCGAGGTACGCGAAATAGCGGCGGAAATCGGAGAGGAGCGTCGCGATCTCGGGCGCCGAGCCGAACTCGCGCTCGATGTGATCGAGCGTGACGTCGCCCATCAATCCGAACAGCCGCTCGATGGACTCGTTCGAAAGACCTACGCCCACCAGCTTCTCGCGCGACACGTCCCGCGGCTGTCGATCGATCTTGTCGACGATGCCGAACACGTCGGCGATGCGCTCGTCACCAACACCGAGTGACGCGAGCAACGCGCGGAGCAGGCGGCGGTCCGATACGCGCGCGCGCACGTCGCCCGCCGTCAGTCCGCAGCCGCGCATGATCTCGATCGCGACCGCCAGTAGCTCGGCATCCGCCGTGACGTCCGTCTCGCCGATGATGTCGACGTTCAGCTGAAAGTGTTCGCGCAAACGTCCGCGCTGTTGGCGCTCGTAGCGAAACAGCTGCGGAATCGAGAACCAACGGATCGGTTTCCGCAATGCGTTCGCTTTCGCCGCGGCCATGCGCGCGAGTGTCGGCGTCATCTCGGGGCGCAGCGAGATCTCGCGACCGCCCTTGTCGGTGAAGTTGTACAACTGTCCCACGATCTCGTCGCCGCTCTTCTTCGTGTAGAGCTCGAGTGGCTCGAGCGGAGGTCCGTCGTACTCGACGAACGCGAACCGGCGCGCGACGTCGCGCCACACATTCGTGATGTGTGCGCGTTCAGCGAACTGTTCGGGATAGAAGTCGCGAAATCCGGGTAAGGCGCCGGGTGCCCCTTGAGCCATCCAGGAAAATTAGACTGGCTGGGCTAGCGGCGACACCTGCAGGCGCTCCATCGCGTCGCCCACCGTGTGAAACGACCCGGTGACGACGATGCTTCCCTCGCCCTCCTGCGCGGTCGCGAG
Organism: Gemmatimonadaceae bacterium; assembly: GCA_035606695.1. NCBI lineage: Bacteria > Pseudomonadati > Gemmatimonadota > Gemmatimonadia > Gemmatimonadales > Gemmatimonadaceae > Gemmatimonadaceae bacterium. Next base: position 8,043 of record DATNEW010000049.1, on the reverse strand, counting down.
CGCCGCGTCGAAATCGGCGATCGCGTCGGCATCGAACCCCTGGTCGCGGGCGAAGCGCAACGCGTCGCCGAGATCCCACGCTCGGCTCGCCGGAGCGGTCGGCGCCATTGTGAGGATGAATCGCGCGGCGACTGCCGAGAGCACGCGCATCATCGCTCGCCAATCCTTGTCGCCGAGCACACACAACAGCACGGTAATCGGCCGTATCGGCGCGACCGCGGCAATCGTCTGCGCGAGCACCTCGGAGCCTGCGGGATTGTGCGCGACGTCGAAGATGAATCGTCCGGTGTGCTGAAAGCGTCCGGGAATCCGCACGGCGCGCAAGTTCGCGGCTGCGTCGTCCACGCTCACGCGATACGGCCCGCCGCTGGCGTCGAGCATGACGAGCGAAAAGGCGAGATTCGCCGCCTGATGCTTGCCCGCCAGCGGCGTCGTCAGCGTCGCCCTTCGGCCATTCCATTCGAGACTGCACGTGGTGCCGGCGTCGCTCACGCCGATGCGATCGAACCGGATTTCCTCCGACGCGATGCGCACTTCCGACGCGCCCGCCCGGCGCGCGCGCTCGGCGAGCAGATCGCGAATGCGCGGCTCGCACTCGCCGATCACGGCGGCACGGCCCGCCTTGAAGATGCCCGCCTTCTCGCCGGCGATCTCCTCGAGTGTCTCGCCCAGATACTCGGTGTGATCGAGGCCGATCGACGTCACGCCCGCGACCATCGGCAGAAGAACGTTCGTCGAATCCAGGCGGCCGCCGAGCCCGGCCTCGATCAGCGCGACGTCCGCGCCGGCGCGCGCGAAATAGTCGAACGCCATGGCCGTCGTCGCCTCGAAGAACGACGCGCCGATCTCCTCCACGCACGGCATGAGCCGCGTGATGAAATTGACGACGTCGTCCGCCGGAATGGGCGCGCCGTCCACGATCATCCGCTCGCGAAAATCGACCAGATGCGGCGACGTGTAGGTCGCGACCTTGAGCCCTTTGGCGGCGAGGAGCGCGGCCATCGTCGCCACGCTGCTTCCCTTGCCGTTCGTGCCCGCGATGTGCAGCGACGGATAGCGGCGCTCAGGATGGCCCAGTCGTTCGAGCAGTGCTTCGGTGCGCTCCAGGCCGAACTTGAAGCCGCCGGTCGTGCGCGCGAAGAGGAAGTCGAGCGCGTCGCGAAAAGCTGCCCTGCCGGCGACGGGAGACGCTACGCCGTCCATCCCGTCGCCGCCGGCCGGCCGGTCATGTGACGCAGCAGCTGGCTCACCGTCCGCTTGAGATTTCGGCGATGCGTGACCTGATCGAGCATCCCGTGATCGAGCAGGAATTCAGAGGTCTGGAATCCTTCGGGCAAGTCCTGGCCAAGCGTCTGCTTGATGACTCGCGGACCGGCGAAGCCGATCACCGCGCCCGGCTCGGCGAGGATGGCGTCGCCGAGCATCGCGTAGCTCGCGCTAACGCCACCTGTCGTGGGATTCGTCAGTATCGAGATGTACGGAATCCGCCGTTCGGCGAGCTGCGCGAGCATTGCCGCGACTTTCGCCATCTGCATGAGCGAGAGCACACCTTCCTGCATGCGCGCGCCGCCGGACGCGGAGACGACCATGAGCGGATACTTGCGCTCGAGCGAGCGCTGGCCGAGCCGCGCGATCTTTTCGCCGACTACCGAGCCCATCGACCCGCCCATGAACGCGAAGTCCATGATGCCGAGGTTCACGGGCAGCGAGTCGAGCGTTCCGGTGCACGCCAGCAGCGCGTCGGTGTCGCCGGCGTTCGTGATCGCTTTCTTGAGCCGGTTCGGATATTCCGGGAAGCCGAGGGGGTCGGTGGACCGTAGATCGACTTCGACTTCTTCGACCGAGCCCTCGTCGAGCAGCAGGTTGCAGTAGTCGGCCGCGCGAATGCGACGGTGATAGTCGCAGTTCGGGCAGACGTTGAGATTGCGCTCGAACTTCTCCCGAATGTCGGTGAGGCCGCAGGCTTCACACTTTTCCCAGACATCCGCGGGGATTTCGAGGCGATCGCGCCGAGGGGCGCGCGGTTTTTTGTCCTTTTTGGTCCACCAGGCCATACGTGAAATGTGATCGGCTTGGCGGCTGGAGGCTAGAGTTGGTTTCAAGCGGCAGAACCTGGCCCCGGGCCGAGCTCTCCTCGGGTCTGACCGCCGTTATCCGATTTTTTCAGCGGTTGTCGCAATTCCGCAGTTGAACCACGACAGTTTTAAATCAGGATCGACCACGCCACCACCACGAGGCACAGGCCGAGAACGATCGCCAGTTCTCGCACGAGGAGGCGGCGCTCTACGCGATCGTCATGTGCGAGCTCCGTCTCGAAGACTCGCATCCAGTCGGGATCCAGCGCGGCCGGTTCTTCGTTTGGGGATGACGTCATCTCGCCGCCGCGTCCGGCACGACTACGGCGCCGGTCTTGATCGTCTTGTCCCACACTGCCTGCTTGTTCATGAGCTCTTGCACATACGCGGCGAACGTCACCGCGCACAGGAATGGACCGTACCCGGCGATGTAGACGCAAAATGGCGTCAGCCATTTCGTCGTCCGATGTTCCGCGCAAAGCTTGCCAACGTACGCCGCCGGAATGCAGAGAAAACACCAGGCATACATGGCCAGCGACAACGTGACCGCCAGGTTGGAACGAGGCTCCAAGCCCAGCGCGAGCAGCCAGCGCGCCAATGTCGCGTCGACGATCGGCGGGCAGGCGCTGTGCGCCATGATGGCGAGCGACACGATTCCCGGAAACGTCAGCGCTTGAAACCACGATCGCTTGGCGGCGCCGGGATCGACGGCGAACGCCATTGCCGTCTGAAACACGTACACCAACAAGCTCCAGATCCACAGCGCGCGAAATACGCTCCACGCCGTGCCGGCATTGATGAAATACAAGCCGATCAGGCCGACGGCGGATCCAAACATGACGATCGGCATGAGCAACACGCTGAACCAGAGCATCTTGATCGGTAGGCCGGCAAGGCGGCCGAATCCGTTCGACTGCGTCCACAGGTGCGCGAACTGGATCGTGATCTCGACGTTGCCGCGTCCCCAGCGCATGCGCTGCTTCCACAGTGCCGCGAGATCCTTCGGCTCCTCGGCCCAGACGACGGCGTTGGGCTCGAAGACCGCGCGGTTGCCGGCGTGCTGCGTCTTGAACGTGGTCACCGTGTCTTCGGCCAGCGTCGACGTGTCGATGCGGCCGCCGATGTCGATCATGTTTTGTCGCGAATGCAGTTGCGCGCCGCCGGCCAAACAGGCGAGCGCGCCGAAGACGTTTTGCGCGCGGCGCGCCGCGGCCTGCGCGGTGATGTATTCGTACGTAATGAATCGGTTGAGATAATTCGCGTTCGGCGTGCCTTCCTTGATGTACGCCGTCACGGCGCCGACCGTGCGATCCGACAAGTGCCGCGTCATCTTGCGCAACGCGTCTTTCTCGAACAGCACGTCGGCATCGATGATCAGAATGGCTTGCGCCCAATCATCCGCGAGCGCGCGATCGATGCCGGCGTTGAGCGTATGCGCTTTGCCCTGCCCGCCCTCGACTCGCCGAATGTGAACCACGCGCTCGGGATCATCGAGCGCTTTGGCGCGTACGATGTCCGGCGTGGCGTCGGTCGATGCATCGTCGACGACGTAGACCCGCAACCGCTCGGCGGGATACGACATGTGCAGCAGCTGGTCGATGGTCGTGCCAATCACGGCCGCTTCGTTCCACGCCGGGACGACGATCGCCGTGCGCGGATAAAATGGCGTGAGCCGGCGATAGCCGGTATGAAAGCGATGCAGTCCGATGACGAGGTATTGAAGCGCCGACGCGAGCACCGGCGTGGCGCCCGCGAACACGAGCGCGATGCAAAACAGCGTGAGGTCCACGCGGCGCGGCGCTCGCGGCAGCAGCGCGAACACCGCGATCTGTGCCGCGAGCACGTTGAGCAGCGCGTATGCGAGCACGTGCAATCGCACGTTCGTGGTCCGCCGCGTCGTCGCATCTCGGCGCATCGCGCGCGAGAGGGCCCAGCGGCTTGGTCGTCGGTCGCCTGGCGGCCGCGCCGTGCGAACCTTTCGCACCTTACGCATCGCCGGAGCATGCGGCCGCGAGCCAGCGAACGTAGTCGTAGCAACCGATGGTTTCGGCGCGATGGCTGTCGGTGCTCGCGACGATCGTGACGCCGTGCCGGTGAAACACGCGCACCGTGTCGATCGAAGGACAGCGCCAGCGTTCGCTGACTTCGATCAGCGCACCGACGTCCGCGGCCGCGGTCGCGAGCCGAGCTATCGCTGCGCTCGGGACGGCTGCCTCTTCGACCCCGATCTTTGGCAGAATGCTGAACAGATGCGCGATCACCAGCGGCGTGCCGGCGTATCGTCGCAGCGCCCGCTCCGTGGCGACGACGATCAGCTCGATCGCGTCGGCGGCGAGCAGGCGGCCCGCGGACAGCTCGTCCCGGATGGCGCGCGGGGACCGCGGACCGTCGCGCGTCGGCATCTGGTGGTCCGCGATGTAGACGGCGTCGGCGAGTGAGAACGTGTCCGGCATATCGAGCGCACCGTCGGCGTCGAGTATTTTCGCCTCGAGGCCCGCGGTAAGCACCACGCCGTCCGACGACAGCGCGCGAACCGCTTGCACGTACCGGCCGACGTAGTCGCTGTCCCGCCGCACATGATCGACACAGCCCAGGCGGTGGAGGCCAGCGAGGCGCGCGGCCGCAAGATTGCACTCCAAGGTATCGGCGCCGTCCGAGAAGGTCGAATGGACGTGACGATCCTCCGCCAGATCGATCAGAGCGATCAGATCGCTCATCGCGCGTCCATCCATGGAGCATTGTGAAACGCTATCGGAGTCATCGAGGAGCCCAGCTGCTGATGGCTGCGGTCCTGTGTGCGCTCGCGCCCAAGCATCTCTCCGCTCAGACTCCGGCCAGCGATCCGCGTGTGCATCCGGAGCTCGTCGACTCGACGTGGGGTCCGCGCACGCTCGCGGTGTGGGAGATTGCGTGGGCGGGCGACTGGGAGCGCGCGGACGAGGGCTTTGCGGCTCTCCAACGCGAAGAGCCCGACGCCATCGAGCCGTTGCTGGGCCGCGGCTTCGTTGCGCGCGGCGTTGGACGTCTCAGCGAGGCGCGAGCATGGTATCGCGCGGCCTTGGCCCACGAACCATCGCTCGCCGAGGCGCGCTCGGCGCTGGCGCTGCTTGCGTGGGAGCGACCGTGGTCGCTCGACGTCAGTGGCGGTGGCGCGAGGATCGATGCGCCAGGCCGGCCCGGCGGTGCCGTGACGGGCGTCGAAGGAAACATCGAATTCACCGGCGAGCTCACGTCCGTCGTCACGGTCCTGGCGCGCGTCGGCGCCCTGGCGGCCGGCGATCCCACCGAAGGAGTCGTCTTGCGCGCGGACCCGCTCGCTTCGACGCGGGCTAGTGTAGTCGGAGCCGGAGTCGTGGTTCATCCGACCACCGCGCTCTGGATGACCGCGCGCATGGAAGAGTGGTCCACCCCGCAGGAACGCGCGACTTTTCTCTGGACCGATGCGGCGTATCGCCTCGCCTCGCGCGTGACGCTGCTCGCGGGCATCCGGCCGATCAGCGGCGCGAACGGCGCGACGCAGTTCAGCCTCGGGGCGGCGACGGCGATCGCGGACCGTCAAACGCTCACGCTGGTCGCGACGCGCGGTGTGGAACCATCGCCGCTCGAAGCGCGCGGGCAGCTGCGCGCGTTCTGGGAACGCGCGCCCGCGCGGCCGTTTGCCATTCGATTGGGTGTCGTCCGCGATCTCGATGACCGACTGTCGGCAACGACCGCCGTCGCCGGTGCGACGGCGATGATCACTCCGTGGGAGGGCCTCCGCGTGGAGCTTGCGTCGCGTACCGGTGCGTACAGCCGGCGGTCGATGGCGGTGGGGCTCATCGTGCGCTGGTAGCCGCGCCCGGCGTGGAACTGGCGACCGTCGCCGCCGACGCCACGAGCTCGTCGAATTCCGACGTCGGCACGAAGTGCTCGCGCCACACCCGCACCATTCCCACATCGTGAAACGTTCCGGCATCTCGCGGCACGGCGCGCTTCGCGACGAGATCGAGCGCGAGGCGCGGCATGTTGACACCGGCGGCGATCGTGAGCGGCATCGTTCCCGGAAAGCGCACATTCACATCGAGCAGCTTGGCGACGCCCGCGGCATCGCGACGGAACTGAATGTTCGCGATGTACGCCAAGCCAATGCGCCGCGCGACCGACCGCGCCTGACGATCGAGTATTTCGTCATGCAGGGTTCGGCCGCATACGGCGATGCCCGAGTTGATTCGCAGGCGCACTCGCGGGACCACGGCGATCACGTTCATGGCGCAATCCGAGAGCACGTCGACCGAGAACTCCTCGCCGGTCAGAAACTCCTGCACGATGAGCGATCCGTCGCGCGGCAGCCCGCCGAGCATCGCCGGATTCACGACGAGCTGCGCGCCGTTGCCGCCCGCGCCGCGACGCGGCTTCACGAAAAATGGATAACCCCACCCAACGTCGTCGAAGGAGGAGTCGTATGGCGCCGAATGCGGCGTGGGGCACACGCTGCGGCAGACACGAACGAGGTCCCACTTGTCGAGACAACAATCGAGTGTCGCCGAGCTCGCGACGAGCACCGCCGTGCCGGCCGCCTGGAACGCGTCCCGGGCCGCCGCCACTTTGCCCAGCTCGAGATCGACCGTCGGAACCAGAACCTCGATGCGATGCACCGCGCACGCCGCGAGGAGATGCTCGATGAAGCGTGAATCGTCCCCTCGATGCACGATCACGCGGTTGCCGCGCGGCACCAGGTAGAGTCCCGACGCGTACGGGTCGCAGTCCGCGGCGAACAGCTCGACGTCGTTGCCCGAGACGGCTTGCATGAAACTGATCGCCGACGGTCCGCCGCCTCCGGTCACGAGCACGCGCAGCGCGCGCTCCGTGTCGCCCATGCGCTCGTTCATTGTGACAACTGCCGAATCACTTCGAGCGGTTCGACGACGCTGTGTCCGGCGAAGCGTCCCCAGTAGCGCGCGGTCGCGCGAATGAGATCGTCGGCGAGGTACGCCCGGATCGGCGCTTGCGAGCGAAAGAGTCTCAGGACGTCGATCTTTCGGTCGAGTTGCCGCGCGATGTCGATGAAGCGCGCCGGCCGAAAGTCGACGGTGGAGCTTGGCGCCTGATACGCGTAGACGAACGGCACGTTGCGAGCGGCGACCATCGCCACATGATGCGCCGTTCGATGATCCTGATGCGTGTCGTGCTCGGAATGGATGTACATGAGCGACGGTGAGTATTCTCGAATGATCTCCTCCACAGCGGCGACGGTTTCCATCGTGTCCGCGAGACACCCGTCCGGAAGACTCGCGCGGCGAAGCACCACGCCCATCGATGCCGCCGCCGCTTCCACCTCGGCGATTCGATCTTCCCGAGCGCCGCCGCCCTCGCCATCGGTCAGCACGAGATGAATGACGCGGTCGCCCGTGGCGATGTGGCCCATGAGCGTGCCGCCGACACCGATCTCCGCATCATCGGGGTGCGCGCTGATCGCGAGAACCGTTCGCGGTCCGGCTCGGCGTGCCGCGCGACCCGTGACGATCATATCCTGGAGCCGTCGGAGAAGGACGTCGTGATCGAAGGGTTTGAGGAGCATCTCGTCCGCGTGGTTGCGCACGGCCTCCGACGCGATCTGGTTGGAGCGATCGGAGGTGATGATCATGACCGGCACGAGTGGCCGAACGGACTTGCTCGTGCGAAGCATTTCGACTCCCTTCGCGTCGGACACGTCGGCGTCGCAGATCACCCCGTCGAACTGCAGCAGCGCGAGCTGAGCGATCGCTGCTCCTCCGCTCGGGAATAGCGTCGTCCGATACCGGCCCTGCTCGAGCCAATCGACGAGCGTGCGCGCGAGCTCGGGATCGTCTTCGACGACGATCAGATGCGGGCGTCCTTCATGCGACTCCGCCGATGCCCGCCGAGCGGCGTTCACCGTCGCGGTGTCGCCGTCGGTTTGGCGCCGCGTCGCGCCGTTCGTATCGTTCTTTTCGTTCGCGTCGTTCGCGTC
>DATNEW010000048.1 GCA_035606695.1 Gemmatimonadaceae bacterium | reverse complement strand
CATGCCGTAGTAGCCCCATCCGGCCATGCCGTACCCGCCCATTGAATACCCGTAGGAGTCCGTTCGAAGCTGCGTTTCGGTCGTCGTCGAAGCGTGATAGTTGACCCAGACGTCGGGATTCGCGTCGACCTCCGTGAGCCCCGACGTCGCGAGCTCGGCCTCAATTGTGTTCTTGATCAGCGAATGCATGAAAGGGTTGCGCCCTTCGAGGGACGTCTCCGGCGTGTCTTGCCACGCGAAGGTTTTCACGGCGTCGAAGGCATACTTGTTGTTCCACTGAATCTGCGGCTTCTGCGCCTGCGCCGAAAACGCAAACGTGCTCAGGACGAGCGCGGCGGCCAACAACTTTGCGTTCATGATCTTTCGCCTCTCCGATGGGCAGGGTTAGTTGAGATTGGCAACTATTCTCGGCGGCGCGCCGCTCGGTGCCACCGGACTATAGTCCTATGGCGAGCGAGTTCAATGGTGGTGTGAACTTGGCGCCGTCGACGATCCGAGTCGCGATCGACGCGCGGCCGCAGTAGTTGGACGGAGTTTCGATCGTGATCTTCGCGCTGATCGCGTTGTTGTCCGCCGTCGCTTTCTTCGGACTCATGGTGGCGGCGTCGGAGGCCGGCTGGCGCAGAGGCCGCGCACGGCTCGCCCGCGACTCGGGTGAGCCGGCGAAGGGTGCCGCCTCGGCGGAGGCCGCTGTCTTCGGCCTGTTCGGCTTGCTGGTCGCATTCACGTTCTCCGGTGCCGCGTCGCGATTCGAAGATCGCCGGCATTTGATCACTGAGGAGGCGAACGCAATCGGAACGGCTTACTTGCGTCTCGATTTCCTATCCGGCGATGCTCAGCCCGCGCTGCGGGACCTGTTCCGCAAGTATCTCGATGTCCGTTACGCAGCGTATCGGCAGGTGAACGACAGCGCCGTGACCGAAGCCAAGCTCGCGGAGACGGCAAACTTGCAGTCGGCAATCTGGAGCACCGCGCTTTCCGCCGTCAGGGAACAGGGTCCGCCCACGCCGGCCACGGCGCTGCTGATCGGCGCGCTGAACGAGATGATCGACATCACGACCACGCGGCAGATGGCGACGCGCAATCATCCGCCGATCATCGTGTTCGTGTTGCTCGGCGCGTTCAGCCTCACGTGCTCGGCGCTCGTGGGTTACGGCATCTCGCAGAATCCCGCCCGAAGCTGGCTGCACTCGATCACCTTCGCGGCGGTCGTGTCGGTGACGGTCTACGTCATCGTCGACCTCGAGTTTCCGCGCGTGGGCCTCATCCGCGTCGACTCGGCCGACGCGGCGATTTTCGAGTTGAACGAGATCATGCGGTGATGGCTGCTCGCGAATGCCTGTTCGCGCGGGCGCTGATCGGGCTGACGCTGAGCCTCCTGCTTGCCGGGTGCTCAGAGGCGCCGGCGACACTGCGCATCGTGAGCGGCCCGCCGCAAACGAACGAGCAGGTCGCCGAGCTGCTCGCGACGGCCAGCGCCGAGGTCGAAACGCCGGTTCGATTGACGGCGGGCGTCGCGGTCGCGGATGCGCAGCAGGCGCTGTCGCTGCTCGCCGACGGCAAGGCGGATCTCGCGATCGTCGAGAACAGCGTTAGCTATCGCGAGCCGGCTGTGCGGACCGTCATTCCGCTCTATCCGAGCGTGCTGCATATCGGCGTGCGGCCCGAGAAGCGTGGACAAACGTTCGGCGAGGTGCTCCGCGGCGCCACCGTGTTCGCCGGTGACGAGAACGCGCCGGCGCGGCTGCTGCTGAACCGCATGACGTCGATGTACGCGTGGAGCGGGATCGAATTCACGTTCGTCGACTCCGTCGACAGCCGTCCCGACGTCGTCTTTGCGTTCGCTCCGATCGCGCCGCGCTCGGCGCCGCTGCTCGAAGGTTACGAGCTGCTCAGTCTCGGCCGAGCCGAGGACGTGGGCAGAGGCTCCATGGCCGACGGCCTGAGCCTCGTCGCGCCCTTCCTCCGGCCATTCGTGATCCCGGAAGGCACGTACGGGCAGCAGCTGACGCCGACCGCGATCGCGACCGTGGCCGTCGACACGTTGCTCGTCGTGCGTGCCGACACATCGCGCGTCGTCGTTTACGACCTCGTTCAGTCGCTTCAGACGATGGGACCGCTGCTCGTCGCACTGCGGCCCGATATTGCAGTCGACGAGCTCGAGACGTTTCAGATTTCTCATCTGACCTTCCCCGTGCACGCCGGCGCGCTGGCCTTTCGCGCGCGGAACGAGCCGGGATTCGCCGAACGAGCCTCCGGAATCTTCGAGGTGGTGACTACCGTCGCCGCAGCGCTCGTCACCGGCCTCATCGCGGTTGCGCGCTTTTGGCGCGGGCGCAGGAAGGGCCGCATCGATGAGTTCTACGCGGAGGCGCTCGCGATTCGTGCCAAGCTCGCGCAGGGATCGGACCCGCAGCAGCGTGCGGAGTGCATGACGGAGGCGCGAAGCCTGCGAGACCGCGCGTTCGCGCAGTTGATCGACGAGAAGCTGTCGGCCGACGAGAGCTTCCGGATCCTCCAAGCGTTGGTCCACGACGTCATCCGCGAGTGCGAAACCCCGCCCGCGGAGCCCGACGCGCTCGCCGACCCGACGCGCTAGAGGCGCGCGACGCTCATTCGCTTTCGATGACGCGGATGACTTCCGCGATCGTCGTATTCGCTTCGAGCGGATGCCGGAGCGGCCGGTCCAGCGACAAGCTGTAGCGGTTCGTGCGTCCCTGGCGCTCGCGCGTAATGACGCCGGCCTCCTCGAGCTCCCCGATGATTCGTTGCACCGCGCGCTCGGTGACACCGACCTTACGCGCGATCTCGCGCACGCGCTCCTCGGGGTTGCGCACGATGCAGACGAGCACGTGCGCGTGGTTGCTGAAGATCGTCCATTGGGGGCGGCGAGGCGGGTCTCGATGTGGGTGAGCCATATGGGGCGAGCATGATACGGGCAATTCAGGACTACTTGTACTTGAATTATAATACAGGTATTATATTTCCTGTAACAAGTGGCATGTAACAATAGTGAGGCAGAACATGAACATACAAGAGCTCACGACCTGGAACCGCCTTTCTAGCCTCGATTTCGACGCCGAGGACGTCGCTTTCCCGTTCTCTGCGCGCCTAACCCGCGAGAACGGCTGGACGACCGAGCTCGCCCGGAACGCGATCGGTGAGTACCGCAAGTTCTGCTTTCTGGCCGCGCACGCCGGCCATCCCGTGACGCCGTCGGACGCGGTCGATCAGGTCTGGCATCTGCACCTGACCTACTCGCGGCACTACTGGGAAACACTGTGCCGCGACACGCTCGAGCGGCCGCTGCATCACGGACCGACCGAAGGGGGCGCGGCCGAGGACAGCAAGTTTCACGACTGGTACGAGAACACGCTCTCGTCGTATCGCCGCTACTTCGGCGAACCGCCGAGGGACCTCTGGCCTACCGCGGAGGAGCGGTTCGACGCACGCCATGACTTCGTGCGCATCGATCGCCGCGACGTCGTGACGCTCGACCGCACGCTGCTGAAGCGCGGCGCAGTCGCGTCGCTCGGCGCTGGTGCGCTCGTTGCGGTCGCGCATGCGCTGGCACAGACCGACGGCGTCGCCGCGGCGGGCTCCGGTCCCGGAGTGTGGGTCGGGTTAGTGGTCATCGCGCTCGTCGTCGTCCTTGTCGCCGCAGCGGCGCGCACTGGGCAGGCGGGCAAGCGGCGTCACGTGTCCAAGCGTCGAAGCGGAGACGGCGCTGCGGCCGCCGGTGCCGCGACGATGTACGCGCCGTCGGACAGCACCTGCCCACCGGGGAGCGACTGCAACGCAGGCGGCGACGGCGGCGATGGCGGCGGCGGGGCCGGCTGCGGCAGCGCGAGCGGTTGCGGAGGCGGCGGAGGTTGCGGTGGCGGCGGCGGTAGCTAGAGGAGAACGAGATGAAACGCTGTCCAGCATGTGGCTCGCAAGAGCTCTACGAGTGCACGAAGTTCTACCGATACTCGGGGTGCGGCGAGGAGGTTCTGCCGAAGCTTGCGCCGGGTCTTTTCTCGGGCGCGCAGATCCGTCCGACCGTGTGTGTCGAATGCGGTCACATCGGATTGTTCGCTTCCGAAGCGGCCCGCAGGAAGGCCACGCAATCGGAGCACTGGAAACGGATCGATCGAGCGTGACGCGCTGCCGTCAGTCGGCGCGAAACGCGAGGAGCACGTTGCCGGGCATGCCGCCGTTGCGCGGATAACCGGACGTGACGAGCACGAGACCGCCCACGACGACGACGCCTTGCCCGTCCAGCGAGCCGCCGCGTGCCGGCACGCCGTTGACCGTGGGAAACTCGCGCACCGTGTCGTAGTCCCAGAGCGCGCGGCCGTCGGCGGTCGCGTGCGCGCGCACGTGACCGTCGTTCGAGGTTGCGAACACGACGCCGGGAATCAGTGTCACGGCGCCGGGCTGAGCAGGGCTGCACCCGGCCGGCGCGCCATCGCGGCAGGGCGCCGCGACTGCGTGCCACGCGCGGCTGCCGTCGGCAACGCGCAGTGCCGTGAGACCGCCGCCGTGGTTCGGATCGAGAACGTAGCGACGCGTGTCGAACGGATCGCCGGCCCAGCGCGTGCGCCCGACGTCGGAAGTCGTGGCGTAGACGAACGTGCCGTCGGTGGCCATGCCCCACTGCACGCCGCCATTCGTGCCGCCTTCGCCGATGCGCGTCTGCCAGAGAATCTCGCCTTGTTTCTCGGCATCGAGCGCATAGACGATGCCCGACTTCTGGCCCGCGAGCAGTCGCGCGCCTCCTTGCACCAGAATCGCGGAGGAGCCGAAGTCGTGATCGGGCCCTTCGTCGAACGCGCAGTTCGAGCGATGCTCGCGGTTGCACGAGCCG
>DATNEW010000047.1 GCA_035606695.1 Gemmatimonadaceae bacterium | reverse complement strand
CGAGGTCGATCCCTGTCGCACCGGCGACCATCGTCCGGACGAACGCTTCGTGACCCGGCACGTCGACGACGCCGAGCGTGCCGACGCCATCGAGCGTCAGCGGGGCGAATCCAAGCTCGATCGTGATGCCACGGCGCTTTTCTTCGGGCAAGCGATCCGTGTCGACGCCGGTCAGCGCGCGAACGAGCGTGGTCTTGCCGTGATCGATGTGGCCCGCGGTGCCGAGAATCACGCTGCGCCTCCCGCCGAGAGGACGTCGCGTTCCCAGACGTCGAACGCGCGCAAGGGCCGCTCGTCGGCCAGATGCTCGCGTAAGAATTCTCTTAAGAGCCGCTGATGCGCGCGCGCCGTGTCCGCGTCGTCGAGCGGGTGATCGCGGCCGCCGAGCCAGTCGCGCAGGGCGTCGCGCGCGGCCGGCGGCAGCGTGCGGCCGCCGCGCGCGAGGTGACCGCAACGTGCACACAGCACGCCGCCGGCCGGATGACTGAACACCGCCGGCGCAGTCGCATCGACTGACGCGTGACACTCGGCACATGCATCCGTCGTCGGTGCGATACCCAGTTCAGCCAACACGCGCCACGCGCCCGCGAGCGCGACGTCACGGACGCGTTCGGCCGGCGCGGCACCGAGTGCGTCCAGCGTGTGCGCGATGGTTTCGTACAAGGCCGGATCGGCGTCGCCGCGCACGAAACGGAGCGTGAGCTCGGCAATCATGCTCGCGCCCGTGAAGCGGCCCAGCTGCGCCGCCAGCTGCGGCCGTGCGCGGGTCACGTCGAACGACGACAGCGTGTCGAGGTCGCGACCCGGCTTCATCTGCAGCTCGGCGGTGCCTTCGGCGTAGAGATCGAGCGCCGCGCCGAAACGCTTCTTGGACTTCCGGGCGCCACGCGCCAATACCGATCGAACGCCCGCCTCGCGCGTCACGAGCTTGAGAATGCGCGAGGACTCGAGGTAGTCGAACGAATGGAGCACGATCGCGTCCGTGATCATGCTTGAAAGATAGTTGCGGTCATCCTGAGCGAAGCGCAGGCGTCTCGCGCCTCAGGATGACCGGCCCGTCAGAACGTCGCGCGAGCTCCGGCCAGCACCGTCCGTCGCGGCGAGAGAAAGTTGAAGACCGACTGGTAGTTGGTATCGAACAGGTTCTCGACGTGCAGCGTCAACTCCGTGCCGTGCAACCGCGGGGCAAACTGGGCGAGCGGCAACACGCCGCCCAGATCGGTGCGGGTGTACGCGGGGTCGACAACGGATAACGCCGGGAACGGACGGAAGTCGCGGTCGCCGCGCGCGCCGACATGAATGACGCGCACGTCGACGCTTCCCCGCTCGCTCGCGAATGCGCCGCCGACGTTCCAGCTCGTCGTCGGCCGGCGAATGAGCGCCTGATTGGCGACGAACAAGCTTCCGTTCGCCGTATCACCGGGATCGAGCACGCGGGTGTCGAGATGCGTGAGATTGGCGTCGAGTCCGATGTGCCGCGTTGCCGTGACGTGCGCTTCGAACTCCTGTCCCTTCGCGGTGGCGCGCGCGACGTTGCAGTAGCTCGCGCCGCAGCTCGCGGTCGATCCGGTGTAGTCGATCATGTCGCGGAAGCGTTGATCGAAGTGGGTGACGCCAAGCGAGACGCGGTCGGCGAACAGCGATTGGCGAATGCCCGCCTCCCACGTCGCCGTGCGCTCGGGTCGCAGCGCGCGATTGCCGGTCACGAATCCGGTCGAGTAGTTCTCGAGGAACGTCGGCTCGCGGAATGCGGTGCCGACCGATCCACGGAACTGCGTGCCGGTGGACGCGCGCCAACTGGCGCCGGCGCGATACGTGCCGAACACGCCGAATCGCTCGTTGTCGTCGCGGCGGCCGCCCAGTGTGACGACGACGGATTCGGGGAGCGTCGTGAGTGTTTGTGCATAGAGCGCGGTGTTACGGCGGGACGCTGTGAAGATCGACGTGGACTGGAACGTCCCGAACACACTCTGGCTTTCCGTGCGTTCATCCTCCTGCTCGGCCTGCGCACCCGCGGTCAGGATGGTTGCCACCGGCAGATCAAAATCGGCGTGGAGGTCCGCGCCGCGCCGCCGCGTGCGATCGACCGACTCGAAGCCACTGCTCTTCGGCGTGTCCGGCTGATCGTCGGTGCCGCCGGACGTCACCTCGGAGGTAATGCTCAGCCGCGCATCGATTCGCGGGGTAAAGAATCGTCCCAGCTCGGCGCTCAGCGTCGTGCGGTCCTCGGACTGCATCGCGTTGCTGTCGACCGGATCACCGCCGCCATTGGTCGGATAATGGAACGCGCCGTCGTTGTAGCGAAACGTCACGCGCAGGTCCGTGCGCGGGTCGAGCGTGAGATGTACACCGCCGCTCGCGACGGTGTTGCGATATGCGTTGTTGAACGCGTAAATGCCCTTCGTATCGTGACGCGCGAGCGCAAGCGAGAAGTCGCCGGTGCTGAATGCGCCGAGCACCGTGCCGTCGACATCGGACGACGAGTAGCTCCCGGCGCGCGCGGAAATCGTGGTGCGCGGAAGTCCGCTGCCGCGCCGCGTGAAGATCTGAATGACGCCGGTGACGGCGTCGGCGCCGTACAACACGCTCGCCGGCCCGCGCACGATCTCGATGCGCTCGACGTTGTCGGTGGTGAGCGAGCTGAAGTCGATGGCGCCGCCGGGGTCGTTCATCGGCACGCCGTCGAGCAGGACTTTCACGTATTTCGCCTCACCGCCGCGCAGAAAGAGTGACGTCGCGGCGCCGAACGAGCCGTTCTGGGCGAAGGTGACGCCGGGCAGCGTCTGGAGCGCCGCCGCGATCGAGGTCACGCCGCGGCGCCGGAGCTCGTCGCCGGTGATGACGTCGATCGTGGCCGGCGCCGCGGCGGCGCTGATCGGCACGCGTGTGGCGGTCACCACGACGGGCGCCAGGCGCGACGTGTCCGTCTGCTGAGCGCCAAGCTGGGCGGCGAGCGGGCCGGCCACCGCGAGCGCGCCCAGGAGAGACAAGGTGGAGCGATGGGGAGTCATGAGCATATTTGAATATGATAGTTAATATTAGAATTCATTGATGTTTTCGCAGCGGCACCAACGCCGGCGCGCCCACCGCCGGATCGTGCGTGACCATGAGCGGCCATTCGTAGACGCGCTCGAGCACGTCCGTTCGCATGACCGTCTCCGGCGTGCCCGCCGCGGCGACCGCGCCGCGATGCAGCAGCACCATCTCGTGCGCGAACCGCGCGACGAGGTTCAGCTGATGGCTGACCAGCAGCACCGCCTTCCCCCCCGCCGCCTGCCGGCTCAAGACCTCGAACACCGACATCTCGTGGCCGACGTCGAGAAACGCGGTCGGTTCGTCGAGCACCAGCGCGTCGCCGCCTTGCGCGAGCGCTCGCGCCAGACGAACACGCTGCCATTCGCCGCCCGACAGCGCGTCGACGCGCCGATCCCGGAGCGGCTGCACTTCCGCGGTGGCGAGCGCGTGATCGATCGCGTCGCGATCACGTTCGCCCGCCGCATGCCACAATCCCAAGTGCGGAAAACGCCCGAGTGCGACGTAATCGACTACCGTCACGGGAAACGCCAGGTCCTCCCGTTGCGTGATGACCGCAACGCGTCGCGCGAACGCGTCGTTGGCCATCGCGTTGCGCGGCGCGCCGTCGACCAGGATTTCGCCGCGCGCCACGGGAATCCGCCCAATGAGCACCCGCACGAGCGTGCTCTTCCCGCTGCCGTTCGGACCGGCGACGGCCGTGATCTCGCCGCGTCGCGCAACGAACGAAACGCCACGCACCGCGTCGTCACGCGATCGTGGATACCGCACGGCAACGTCGCGATACGCAATCATGCGAGCCGCCGGAGCTTCATCAGAAAAAATGGAACGCCGATCAGCGCCGTCACGGCGCCGAGCGGCACTTCCGCCGGCGGCCGAACGACGCGCCCGAGCAGGTCGGCGCACACGACGAGCGTTCCTCCCGCCAGCGCGCAACCCACGAGCAGCGCGCGATGCCGGCGCAGTCCCGCCGACCGCATGATGTGCGGCACGATGAGTCCGACGAATCCGACCAGGCCGGCCGCGGCCACGGTCGCCGCGGCGATGAGCGCCGCGATCAGAAAGACACGACGAATCGCCGCATCGACGCCGAGGCCGAGTCCGGCCGCCGCATCTTCGCCGAGCGAGAGTACGTCCATCTGCGGGCCGACGACGATGAGCATCGCGCCCCCAATGGCGACATACACCGCGAGCACGGCGACTTGCGACCAGGTCGATTCACTCACCGATCCCATCATCCACCACAGCGCGTTGCGCACCGTATTCGCTTCGGCGTTCGCGAGAATCAGCATGATCACCGCGTTGGCGAATGCGCCGACGACGACGCCGGCCATGAGCATGACGCGCGGATCGCCCCGCGCGCCGGCCGCGTGCGCGACGAAGAACGCCGCGAGCACGGCCGCCACCGCGCCGATGAATGCCGCCAGTGGCAAGGCCGCCGCGCCCAACCCCATCGCGTACGCGACGACAGCGCCGACCGCCGCGCCGCCCGACACGCCCAGCAGGTACGGCTCGGCGAGCGGATTCCGCATGGTTCCCTGCAGCGCCGCACCCGACATGCCGAGGCCCGCACCGACGAGAATCGCCAGCATGACGCGCGGAAGCCGCAGCGTGCGCACGACGACGATCGCCGTTGGATCGCCTACGCCGCGCAGCGCATCGACAACCGCGCCCAACGGGAGATCGATCGTCCCGATCGCCACGCCGAGAATGCCGGCGACGATCAACGCAATGACGAGCAGCGTCCAACGCATCGGCGACATCACTTCACCTCGCGCGGATGCAGGAGTCGCGCGAGCGAATACGCCGCGGCGCCCAACTGAACCGACGGCCGGCCGACGATCGTCGTGTCGTAGACGAGCACATGCCCGTTGTGAACCGCCGGAATCGCACGCCACGTGGCGCTCGCTTCGATCTTCGGTGCCGCGGTCGGCGACGCCAGCATGAAGTCCGGATTTCGCCGAACCACGTCCTCGAGCGACACCGTCAGCGACGGCAGCGGCGAATCGCCGTAGATATTTTTCGCGCCGGCGATGTCCAGCAGCTCGCTGAGAAAGCTTCCGCCGCCGATCGCGATGATCGGTTTGTCCCACGCGTGAATGAACACGGTGGGATGCGGCAACGCGCTCGTCATCGCGCGCACGCGGCGCAACGTGGCTTCGATCGTGTCGACGGTGGCCTCGGCGCGCGCGGAATCACCGAGCAAGCTGCCGATGAGCCGCGTGTCGCGCGCGAACTGCTCGATGCTATCGATCTTGAACGCGAAGGCCGGAACCTTCGCGGCGGTGAGTCTGTCGTACGCCGCGCGATTGTCGTCGCTCGCGTACAGCAGGACGAGATCGGGATGCTGGGCGAGAACCGCTTCGATGTTGGGGCGCATCGCGGGACCGACGTCGGGCACCGCGCGCGCGGAATCGGGAAACACGTCGTACTGCGATCGGCCGACGAGCCGCGATCCTGCGCCGAGCGCGAAGAGCATCTCCGTCGTCGTCGGATTGAGCGAGACGATGCGTTCCGGGCGATGGTCGATCGCGAGCGCGTGCCCGAAATCGTCGTGTCCCTGCGCCATCGGCGGCGGCGCGTTTCGGCACGCGGCACCCAATGCGGCAAAGGTGAAACCGAGAACGACGAGTCGGAAACGAAACACGGGCACCCGTTCTCGAGGAAGGATGCCCGCAACGCGGAGGCGTGAATGCCACGTCCGTGTCGCCACCAGCCCTCCCCCGAGGTCTGTGTAGTGTGGCGCGAACGTGGGTCGTCTCCTGGCTCCGGGCCGCTTCGTTCGCCTTCCCGACCATCCCGGTCAGTGGCATCGTGAACGAGGCATACTCGCCCGTTACAGTGGCGGGGCCGCACCGGCATTGCACCGGTTTCCGTGTCCCGCGCTCGCATTCAGTTGTGCGGCCGAATCTACGGTCGGCGGCGCTCCTCGGCAAGCGCCGTCGATAATTCGGTCTTGAGCTCGTTGCGGCGCTGCTCGTATGCGGCCTTCACGGTCTCGTCGCCCGCGTTGGTTCGCTCGAACTCGGCATCGAGCGTCGCGATGTCGCGCAACAGAGTTTGCGAACGCGGCTCCTCGCGCACGCGCACGGGCGACACGCGTCGCACGCCGAACGAGCGGCGAGCCGTGACGACGAGCGCCGCCGCCATCGCCGCGATGAGCGCGATCGCCACGGCCAGATACACCTTTTCGCGATCGCGACCGATCACTCGCGGAACGTCGACGCGCACGACCGCGCCCACCTGCAGATCCTGCGCGAGCAGCCGCCGAAACGTCCGGCCTTCCGCGCTCACCGGCGCGACTTCGCGCAACGACGGGCCTTGCACGTGCGCGCCCGGCTCCTGCACGAGGATCTCGAAGATGCCTATCGGCTTGTCGACGGGCACCGTGAGCGGAAAGGCGGTCGCCGGCAGCTCGTACGTGAACGCGATCTGGCGGATCCCGGGACTCAGCGGCGCGAAGATGCCGATGTCGGTCCCGTGACGAACGATCGCCCCGTTCGGCAGATCGCCGTTCGGGTTCGCCTGAAAATTTTCGGCGGCAGCCGGAATGTGCGCCGTCCATTCGGGGGTCGTGCTGTCGCGCGCGACGACTGTGACAGTACTATCATTCTGAAGATCGAATACCTCGCCGATCGGACGTCGGCCGCTGGGCGCCGGCGCGCCGATGACGAGGTGGCGGCCGCCGACCTTCACGTTCACCGGGCCGGACGTGGTGTCGAACACCATGAGCTGCGCGGGATCACCGGTCACGCGCGGCGCGCGCAGGGGCGACGTGAAGTACGCCACGCCTCCGTACGACGTCGATACGAAATACAGCGCGGTGGTGTCGCCGGACGTACGATAGCGCAGGCTGTACGCGCCGGTCGTCGATGTGCGCGCCGAGTCGAGCGGGCCGGCGCGATCGGGTCCGACGCGGTGGAGCACGACCCATTGGTTCGCGACGGGTTCCGGTCCCTTGCGCGTGCCGCGCATCACGCGTCCGTCGACGCGGCGCGCTTCGCCGGTGGAGTCGCGCGGACCTTCCAACGCGGAATTCCGAGCGGAGGTGCGAAGCGCCGCAGTGAGGAACAATGCCCCTGGCTCGGCGGAATTCCGAGCGGAGGTGCGAAGCGCCGCAGTGAGGAACAATGCCC
>DATNEW010000046.1 GCA_035606695.1 Gemmatimonadaceae bacterium | reverse complement strand
AGAGGCCGCACTCATCGCACCGGTCACGGGCAACGACAGCAACACGCAGGGAGGTAGCTCGCACCATCGCGCGCGACGTTACGAAGATGCCTAGGTTGTGTCAAGCCAATGCCTTGCTCGCTATTACCCGCTCTACTACCTTACGCCCCGATGCACCGTTTCACGATCCCTCCGTGCCTTCGGCACGCCTCGAGCCCCTGCTAGATGCGCTGGCCTTTTTTGAAAGCGGGAAGATCGTTCTTCCCGGCGAACGCGATTGCCGTTGATCTCGGTACCGCAAACACGCTGATCTACGTCAAGGGCGAAGGCATCGTACTCAACGAACCCTCGGTCGTCGCAATCGATCGCGAGACCAAGAAGATCAAGGGTGTCGGCCTCGAAGCGAAGCGCATGCTCGGTCGCACGCCCGACGGCGTGATCGCCGTTCGTCCGATGAAAGACGGCGTGATCGCCGATTTCGACGTGACGGAACGAATGCTGCGCTACTTCCTCACGCTCATCATCGAGAATCACGTCTTCAAGGTCAAACCGCGAGTGATCGTCTGCGTTCCGTCTGGTATCACGGAAGTGGAGCGTCGTGCCGTGCGCGACTCCGCCCTCGGCGCGGGCGCGAAAGAAGTGTTCATGGTGGCCGAGCCGATGGCGGCGGCGATTGGCGTCGGGCTTCCCGTCGAAACGCCGACCGGCAACATGGTGATCGACATCGGCGGCGGCACGACGGAAATCGCTGTCATCGCGCTGTCCGGCATCGTGAGCGATGCATCGATTCGCACGGGCGGCGACGAGCTCGATACGTCGATCGTGCAGTTCATGCGCAAGAATTACAATTTGCTCATCGGCGAGCCGACCGCGGAGCAGATCAAGATCAACATCGGGTCGGCCGCGCCGGTCGGCGACGAGCGCGAGATGGAAGTGAAGGGCCGAGACCTGGTGTCCGGCATTCCGAAAACGGTGCGCGTCCACTCGAGCGAGATCCGCGAGGCCATTCAGGAGCCGATCCAGCAGATCGTCGACGCCGTGCGCCGCGCGCTCGAGATCACGCCGCCGGAACTCGCCAGCGACATCGTCGATCGCGGCATCGTCATGACCGGCGGCGGCGCGCTCATTCGCGGCCTCGACTTGCTACTCAGCCAGGAGACCAGCTTGCCGATCCACGTGGACGAGGATCCGCTCACCTGCGTCGTCCGCGGAACGGGCCGGATTCTTGACGATGAGGAGAAGTACTGGTCCGTCCTCAGCGCCTAAGAGTGCGTTCAAACCTGTCGTCATCCCGAGCGAAGCGAGGGATCTAGCCTGCCCGGTAGAGGGACGCCACTCTTTCGAGACGAAAGATTCCTCGCCTGCGCTGCGCTTTGGCTCGGAATGACAGCCTGTTGAAACGATCTCTGAGGGGATAGCTCGTGGCAAGTGCGGCACGTTTAGGCAACAAAGTCGATGCCGGCCTGTTGATCGGCTGCGTCGTCATATCACTCGTCTTGCTCGTTCTTCGCAACGAGGACAAGGAACCGATCGCGAGCGCACTGCGCCGGACCGCCGTGGCGCCGCTCGTCAGCTTGCAGCGCGGCGCGGAACGCTGGCGCACCGCGTGGGTCTCGAGCGAGCAGCGGCAGCTCGTCGCCGACTCCGTCGCGCTGCGCGCCGTGAAGGCGCAGGCGCTCCAGGTCGAGAACGACCAGCTGCGCAAGATTCTCGGGTTGGGAACGCGACTCGAGTCGGGTTTCGTGCCCGCCGAGGCGCTCCACTCGACCGCGCAGAGCGAAGAGACGGTCACGACCCTCACGCTCACCGCAGGTAGCACGGCGGGCATTCAGCGGTACAGCCCGGTCGTCGCGCCTGAAGGATTGGTTGGCACCATTCAGACGGCCGATCCGACAATGAGCATCGCGATCCTGTACACGCATCCCGACTTTCGCGCGAGCGCGATGGCGCCGGACGGAACGACATTCGGGATCGTGTATCCGCATCGCGCGCGCGCCGGCGGCGCCGACGCCTACATGCTGGAATTGCAGGGCGTGTCCAATCGGTCGGTCCTCAAACCCGGCACACCGATCTACACCTCGGGCCTTGGCGGCACGTTCCCGCGGGGGATTACGATCGGCACGATCGTCGAAGAGATAAAAACTTCTCAGGTGTGGACAAAAACTTATCTCATTCGCCCGGCCGTCAGTCCGTCGCGTGTGACGACGGTGCTGGTGCTCGTGCCGCAGCGCGTCACGCAGGGGATCGGCAACGTGTGGGGCGCGGCGGTCAATCTCGACTCGGCCGCCAAGCGTATTGCGGTCGCCGGTGATTCCGTGGCGAAGCAGGCCGCGGTGCTCGAGGCGCGCGCGCGTCAGGCGACCCTCGACTCGGTGAAGCACTACGCGATCGATTCCGTGAAGCGTGCGCTCGGGGTGCCTCTCAATGCGGCAGACAGCGCGGCTGCGGCAGCGCGCGGGCTGTTGGCTGGAGCGGGCGCCGCAACGGGCGCTGCAACGGGCGCTGCAACGGGCGCCGCGCCGCGTCCACAGGCGTCGGGCGGAGGCGCTGCCCCCGCGCAACCGACCGCCTCGCAAACGGCACCGGTCGTGCGTGATACATCGCGCGCGCGCCGCGATTCGCTCCGTCGCGATTCACTTCGCCGCGACTCGCTCCGTTCTGATTCCACTCGACCACGACGCCCCCCGCAATGAACTGGACCGGCGCCGTCCGGACGATTCTCGTCTGCCTCATTCTGATCGTTCTGCACTACACGTTGCGTCCGCTGCTCGCCTGGCGGGCGTCGGTCGATTTCATGATCGTCGCACTGCTGATTGGCTCGGTTCGCTTGCGCCCCGGCGCGGCAGCAGTGTACGGATTCATTCTGGGCCTGCTCGCCGATTCGCTGGCGGTGTCGGGCTTCGGCGCCGCCGCGCTGGCGATGGCCGTCGTCGGATTCTCGGCGTCGTGGCTCAAGGCGGTGTTCTTCGCTGACAACCTGGCGCTCAACGGATTCTTTCTGTTCCTCGCCAAGTGGGTGTTCGACTTGATCTACCTGCTCGTGGGGCACCGGGCTCAAGGTACCGAGCTCGTGATGCAGATCTTCGTCTGGTCGCCGCTCTCGGCAGCGGTGACAGCGGTGGCCGGCGTGATCGCGTTGTCGCTCTTGAAACCGCTGATGGAAGCGCGAACGGCCTGAACCCGCGTAGCCGCCTATGAGTTTTCATCCGAACGACGTCGTACGGCGCGGCCGCGCGGCGAGTCTGATCGTTTGCGGCGTGCTGATCTTCATGCTCAGCGCGTTCTTTCGCGCGCAGGTGCTGAAGAACGAGGACTTCAAGCTCAAGTCCGAAGAGAACCGCTTGCGCGAGATTCCGACGCCCGCGCCGCGCGGCCGCATTCTCGACCGCAACAACAAGCCGATCGCGGAGAATGTCGTCGGCTACTCGGTGGCCCTGCTGGCGCTGAACGAAGACACGCTGCGCGCCACGCTGACACGTCTCCGCAACACCGTGCAGCTCACGGACAAGCAGTTTCAGGACGCCATCAAGCGTTTTCGAAAGGACCGTACGCGGCCGACGGTGATCATTCAGGACGCGTCGTTCGACGTGATCTCGACGCTCGAGGAACATCACATGGATTTCCCGAGCCTGATCATGCAGTCCTCGCCGAAACGCATTTATCCGGATGGCGAGGCGGTCGGCGCGTTCGCGGGTTTCATCAGCGAGATCAACGAAGGAGAGTTGGCCGATCTCGCGAAGTTCGGTTACAAGCCGGGGCAACTCGTCGGCAAGCAAGGGCTGGAGAAGCAGTACGAAAAAGAGCTGCGGGGGCGGGAAGGGATTCAGTTCGTCGAAGTCGATGCGCGCAACCGCGTGGTGCCGAACGGTCAGGCGCGTGAAGACGTGACGCCGGCCGAAGGACCGACGCTCTACACGAACATCGATCTCGATTTGCAGGAGTACATCCACTCGCTCTTTGCGGACACGTTGCCGGCGGGCGTGGTGGCGATGGTGCCGCAGACAGGCGAGGTGCTCGCGCTGTACAGCGCGCCGGCGATCGACCCGAATCGGTTCGTCGGCGGCGTCTCGAGCAGCTACTACGATTCGCTGCGCGCCGATCCGCGCCTGCCGATGTACAACAAGGTGCTTCAGGCGACGCAGCCGCCCGGCTCGACGTTCAAGCTCGCGACGTCCGTCATGGCGCTCGAGGACAGTCTGATCACGTTCAGTTCGCACATGCCGGAGGCGTGCAACGGCGTGTTCTATTTCGGCAATCGCACGTGGCACTGCTGGCAGAAGCAGGGACATGGCAGTCTCGACCTCTCGGGCGCCATCGCGCAGTCATGTGACGTCTATTATTACCAACTTGGATTGAAGCTCACGCTGAGCCGCATCGTCGCGGGCGGCGTCGGCCTGGGCTTCGACAAGCGCACGGGCATCGACCTGCCGGGGGAAGTGCGGCCGGAATTCCCGAACTCGCTGCCGGGCTACTTCAACAAGAAGTATCCGCGCGGCTGGACGCCTGGTGAGAAGGAGTTGAATCTCGCGATCGGGCAGGGTGAGAATGCCCAGTCGGTGCTGAACATGGCGCGCTTCTACAGCGCGCTCGCGACCGACGGCTACGCGCCCGTGCCGCAGATTCGCCGCGGCGCACCCAAGCGGAGCAAGATCATCAATCTGCCGCCCGATCAACTCGCGATGCTGCGCAAAGCGATGATGGGCGTGGTCTCTGCCGGCGGTACGGCCGCCGGAGCCGCGATCGCCGGCGTGAAAGTCGCCGGCAAGACCGGTACGGCGCAGACGCTGCGCAAGGACAAGAACAACAAGCCGCTCTATTGGGCGTGGTTCGCCGGCATGGCGCCCGCCGAGGATCCGAAGATCGTCGTCATCGTGATGGCGCCCGACGTCACGTTCGAGGGCTCGACCTCGGCGCGCTTCGCGACGAAGATCATCGCGCACTATCTCCACGTGAAGGTCGACGACAACAGCATCGAGAACACGGGCTGATGGCGACGGCACGTCGCATCAACATCGATCTGCCGCTCGTCCTCGCCGCGATCGCGTTGACGCTGTACGGAATCGCGGTCGTGTTTTCCGCCGGGCAGACCGACGTGCACACGCCCGCCGATCACGCGTGGCGCGCGCAGATCATGTGGACGGTGGTCGGCATCATCGGCGCGTGGGGCGTGTCGCGCGCGTCGGTGCGCATGATCGAATGGATGACGGTGCCCGCGTACGTCTTCACGTTGCTGCTGCTCGCCGCGCTCCTCGTCGGACTGGGCTCGGGCGCGGGCACGGCAACGAGCACGTCGGGCTGGCTCACGATCGGCGGACACCGCCTCGGACAACCCGCCGAGCTGGCGAAGCTCACCGTGGTGTTGATGCTGGCGCGCGTGCTGGGGCAGCATCGCATTGCGCCCAAGTCGATGATCGAGCTCTGGAAGCCGTTGCTGGTCGCGGGAGCTCCGCTCCTGCTCATCATGGCGCAGGGCGACCTCGGCACGTCGATCGTGTTCGTGGGAATTTTCTTCGCGATGCTCTTCTGGGCGGGCGTTCCGTGGCAGCTGCTGATTCTGCTCGCGAGCCCGGTGATCAGTCTGATCCTCGGATTCGACGCGCGCATCTGGGGCGCGTTCCTGTGCTTGCTCATCGCGCTCGTCATTTGGTACAAGCCGTATCTCGGCGAAGCGCTGTTCGTGATTTCAGCGTGCGTCCTCACCGGAATCGTCGGGCCGCTTCTGTGGGAGCACATGCCGCGCTATCGGCAGAATCGCTTGCTGGTGTTTCTCGATCCGAGCGTCGATCCGCGCGGCAGCGGCTACCACGTCATCCAGTCGATCACGGCGATCGGCTCTGGTGGATGGTTGGGCCGCGGATATCTCCACGGTCCGCAGAAGCGTCTGGCGTTTTTGCCCGAGCAATACACCGACTTCATCTTCGCGGTGGTCGGCGAAGAACTGGGGTTCATCGGCGTGCTCGTGGCGCTCGCGCTGTTTCTGTTTCTCTTCCTGCGCGTGATTCGCATCGCCGAGCGCGCGAACGATTCGTTCAGCAGTTTGGTGGCGTTCGGGTTGCTGGCGAGTTGGTTCACACATGTGCTCGAGAATGTCGGCATGACGCTCAACCTCATGCCGATCACGGGCATTCCGCTGCCGTTTTTCAGTTACGGCGGGAGCTTTATGCTAGCCTGTTGGCTCGCCGTCGGAGTTCTCGCGCGGATCTCGAGCGAAGGGCGGGGCGGCGTCTCGGGACAGCTGAAGGTGTAAGTTGGGAGGTGCGCCGCGTTCGCGGCCGGCCTAGGCGGTCCCATCCCGGCGGGCGTAAGCGGCGATTTGCAAGCGCGTGTGCAACGCCAACTTTTCCATGACGTTTCTCACGTGGCTCTTGACCGTGTGCGACGCGATGTTCAAGCGTTGAGCGATCTCCTTGTTGCTCAGGCCTTCGCCGATCAGCTCGATCACCTGGCGTTCGCGCGGCGTCATGCGGACGTCGTCGAGCACGCGCGCCGGTTCCGCGATCGCGGCGAGCTTGACGATCTGTGAAAAGAGCGATTCGGTCATGCGCGGCGGCAACACCTTGTCGCCCGCCGCCACCGTCCTGATGGTGGCCACGAATTCGTCGAAGGTCGCGTCCTTCATCATGAACCCGGACACGCCCGCCTGGACGAACTGCGCGATGTCCTCGTTCACCGGGACGAGGTCCATCACGATGATCTTCGTCGCGGGATACTGCGCGGTCAACGCGGTGGCAATGTTCAAACTATCATCATCGCCGAGCCCGACGTCGAGGAGCAGCACGTCGGGTTTCACGCGCTCCACGAACGCCGCATCCGCGGTACTCGTCGCCACCGGCCGGAAGTCGGACACGCGCTCGAGCAGCGCGGCCAACGCATCGCGCACGAGGCGATTGTCATCGACGATCGCAATCCTGATCGTCGGGGCCGACGTCGGCGCCGCTGGCATTGGTCGATGATTGTCCGTCGTTGAAGAGGTTGCGCCCCCGGATTCGCGGCGGTGTGTCGCCCGGCCGAGTCGCGTAACCGAGTTGCCTCGGCGGCGGAAAGGTAATGGCGTACTCCGTTTGTGTCATTGCGGCCGACCGGAGCGGATCTGTAGCCTTCGTAGTCACTCTGCCGCGAGTGCACGGTCGGGACGCCGGCGCGCCGTCCGATCGTGCTGCCACCCGTGCCGGTATCGGATGCCGAACGAGTCCAACGACACGAACGACGCGAACGACGCGAACGACGCGAACGACGCG
>DATNEW010000045.1 GCA_035606695.1 Gemmatimonadaceae bacterium | reverse complement strand
CGATGACGCCCGATGACGCCCGATGATGCCTGACGACGACGAAATCGACGACGAGGAGCTCGTCCTCGGCGACTTGTTGAATCACGTGCTCGACAAGGGCGTCGTGATCAGCGGCAGCGTGACGATCTCGGTCGCCGATATCGATCTGCTCGTGCTGGATCTTCGCGTGCTGCTGACGTCGGTCGAATCGTCGTTGCGGCGCGGCATTGCGCAAACCACGGACAAGCTCATCTCGGGCGGCCGCGAATGAGCACGCACATCTACTGCGTGTTGCCTGCAGCAGCGCGCGCGCCGATGCCGCCAGGGCTGGTTGGAGTGGATGATGCGCCGGTGCGCGCGCTCGCGGCGGGAACCATCGTTGCGTGGATCAGCGATCTCCCCACTGGGGCCGCGCCGTCGGTCGACGGTATTCGCGCGCATGACGCCGTGGTGCAGGCGGCGCTCGAGACGGGAACGACCCCGGCGCCCGTGCGATACGGACAGCGTTTCACCGACGACGTCGCGGCTCGCGACGCGCTGGAACGCGTCGCGGCCAGTGTCGACGCGATGTTGGAGACCGTGCAAGGCTCGGTCGAGATGACGTTGATCCTGACACCGTCGACCAAACGCATGATGCGCGATCTGCAGCCGGTCATTCCGGAAATGCTCGCGGAGTCTCCGGGCAGTGGCCGGCGATATCTCGAGGCACTCGTCGCGCGCGAGGCCGGGACTGGCGCCGTTCGTCAGGCACTCGACGCGCTGACTCAACGGTTGACGGCTGCGGTGCAGCGCATGGTGCGTCGTTCCACGGTGCACGAGCAGCTGACGCGGATGCCGCTGCGCACGATGTCGCATCTCATCGCGAAGGAATTCATCGAGCCGTATCGCGAAGCGCTCTCCGCGGTGAAAGGCGGGGCGGATTTCCGCTTTCTCGTCGTGGGCCCGCGCGCGCCATACAGTTTCTGCGCACTGGGATCGTCGGGCGACGGACATCACGGCATAAAACTGGCGGACTGAACCGTGACTTCCGAAGACGAAACGAACAGCGGTGGCGAGATCGCGAGCTCACAGACGGACCCAGCCGAAGCCGCGCTTCGCGCGATCGCGAACGCCCTTCCCGACCGCATCAACGCCGACCCGGAACACGTCGAACAAGGTCTTGCGCGACTCGTACTGACGGTGATAGAACTGCTACGCGAGGTATTGGAGCATCAAGCCATTCGCCGCATGGACGGCGGCACCCTGTCGGACGCGGAAATCGAACGACTGGGTCTGGCGCTGCTCAAGCTGAACCAGCGCATGGACGAGCTGAAGACGGTCTTCGGGCTGACTAACGAGGACCTGAACATCGACCTTGGTCCCCTGGGTCGGCTGCGGTAGCGAAGCGGTAGCCAGAACGGTAGGTGCACGGTGGACTCGACTGGAGCAATGATTGCCTGAGTTTGTAAATCCGACGCGAACGCATGGCCTGGTCGACATTCTCGACCGAGTGCTCGACAAGGGCCTCGTGATCGCCGGCGACATCAAGATCAATTTGGCGAACGTCGAGTTGCTGACCATTCAGGTCAGGCTGCTCGTCTGCTCCATCGACAAGGCCGAGCAAATCGGCCTGAATTGGTGGCGTAACGACCCACGGCTGACGATGGCGGGCGCGAACACGACGCTGGCCAATACGTCGGATGTGGAAGCGCGCCTGGCGCGCATCGAAGAGGCTCTCACGCGACTGGCGGCGCCGACATCCGCCGCCAAATCGCCTCGGAAGTCGTAGCGCGAATCCACAACTGGCCCACTCCTGGCCGGTGGTCCCTTAGCCCCAAGGACGGAAGAACATGGCTGTCGAACGCACGCCCAGTGGCAGTTCCCTCATCGACGTACTCGATCGCGTCCTCGACAAGGGTATCGTGATCGATGCGTGGGTTCGCGTTTCACTCGTCGGCATTGACCTGGTCACGGTCGAAGCGCGCGTCGTGGTCGCGTCGATCGACACATACCTCAAGTACTCGGAAGCCGTGGGCATCACGGCCCCGGTCTCGCGGCCGCGTGAGGTCGGCGCCGGAGACGAGCTCGAGCGCATGCAGCGCGAGAACGCCGAACTTCGGCGCCAGCTCGAGCAGCGTGGGTAGCGAGCTGGGACCGGTGTAGGATGGCAGTGCTCGGAGACCGCGCTGTCGCGGGTCTCCTGTCCGCGCTCGCGGAGGCGCCGGACTTCCCGGCGGCAGCGGCGTTCCTGCTCGCACAAGTCCTGGAGCTGACGGGCGCTACTCGCGCGTGCATGTTGCGCCTCGATTCCTCGCAGGAGGAACTGGCGGTCGTCGCCTCGGGCGGCTTCGATGGCGACCCCTCGACGCTCAGCGTGCCGGCGGGCGATTTTTCAAGCCCTCTCATCGTCAGCACGCTCGCCCTCGTGCCGATTCACGGCACCGGCAACATCGGCCCGCGCGCGTTCGCCGACATGCGGTCGTGGTACGCGCTGCCGCTGTCGCAGCCGCGCTTCCGCGGCGCGCCCGAGATGATGTCCGTGCAGCGCGGGCGCGAGCTCATCGAGTCGGCGGCCATCACCGTGCTGCCATACGCCGAGCGGCGCATCACGTCGTCGCCTTCGGGCGTGCTCCTGATCGAAGCGTTGCTCACCGACGAAAGCGTGGCCGAGACACTCGAGTTGCTCACGCTGGCGAGCCCGGTGCTGGCGCGCCTTGCGACGCTCGAGGATGCGCGCGAAGCCACAGCGGGGCTGACGCAGCAGCGCGAGCGGCTCACGCTGATGGTCGATTCACTACCCGACCCGGTCGTCATCACGAACGCCGCGAACGACATCATCGCGCAGAATCAACGCGCCGAGCGGCTGCTGCACGTGCGCGACGACGACTCGGCCGGCCGCCGCCGCGCGATCGAATTGAACAACCTGCTCTTCACGTCGTTCCTGTCGAAGGCGGCGATGACGAGCGGGCTGCAGTCCGGGCCCCGCGAGCTGAATCTCGTCGATCCGGACGAAGGTCACGATCTGCTCTTCGAGGTACTGACGCATCCACTGGGCGAACGCGTCGGCCCCGAAGACGCGGTGCTCTCCGTGCTGCGCGACGTCACCGATCTTCGCCGCGCCGCGAATGAGCTCGAGCGGCAAGTGCAACGCGTTCGCCAGGCGGAGATCGGGGTGCGCGGCGAGCGCGATCGACTGAACCTGGTCCTCGAGAACGTCGCTGACCCGATTCTCGTGACCGACGAACGGTCGAACATCATCCTGATGAACGACCAGGCCGAGCAGCTTTTTCAGATCGCGGAGTCGGAGACGCGCACGCGGCGCGAGATCGCCGCGGTGCGCGGCAACGACACGAAGTTCACGTCGTTCATCTCCGAGTTCGCGCTGCTCGATGATGCGGCGCGTCGCGAACGCATGTCGCTCGTGCATCCGCGCAGCGGGATGGATCTGCCGGTCGAAGTCGTGTCGGGCAAGGTGCGCAACGAGCGCGGCGAACCAATCGCGATCGTCTCGGTGCTGCACGATCTCACGAAGCAGGTCGAGAACGAGCGGCTGTACGAGGCGCTCAAGCGACTCAACAGCGAGCTCGAGGAGCGCGTCAGAGAGGCGACCGCCGATCTCGCGGAACAAAACGCACGGCTGCAGTGGCAGTCGCAGGAAGTCGAGCGCGCGAACAAGCTCAAGTCGGAATTCCTGGCGAGCATGTCGCACGAGCTGCGCACGCCGATCAACGCGCTGATCGGCTACTCGGCGCTGCTGCTCGACGGAGTGCTCGGCGATCTGAACACGAAGCAGCGCGACGCATTGAGTCGCGGGCGTCTCGCCGCCGAACACTTGTTGGCGCTGATCAACGACATCCTCGACCTGGCGAAGATCGAAGCCGGCAAGATGCCGCTGCATCTCGAGGACGTTCCGCTGCGCGAAGTGACGTTGGAGGTCAGCCAGCAAGTCGAGCCGATGGTGCGCAAGAAGCAGCTCGACTTCTCGATGGACGTGGCGGCGGATTGTCCGGCGATTTATTCCGATCGCACGAAGATCAAACAGGTCTTGCTGAACCTGCTATCGAATGCCGTCAAGTTCACGAACAAGGGACGCGTGTCGATCGAGGCGCGCTGCGCGCCCGGCGGCGTCCGCATCGACGTGACGGACACCGGCATTGGAATTCGCCAATCCGATCTGCAAGCGATCTGGGAGGATTTCCGTCAGGTCGACCAGTCGCGCACGCGCGAGTTCGGCGGAACCGGGCTCGGTCTCAGCATCACGCGCAAGCTGCTCGAGCGACTTGGCGGCTCCGTGACCGTGCAGAGCACGTACGGTGAGGGGAGCACGTTCTCCGTCTTCCTCCCCGTTCGGGCGCCGGCGGGCAATGCGTCAGAGTACAACACCGTCGGGGTGTCCTCCCAGCAGCATTAGCAAGACTAGGATTCCTGGCAGTACCCGCCGAACCCGCGCGCTCGTCGGGGGTATATCGCTCGTCCTATCAGTGCCCGACTTTCGGAAACTTCGGAGAACGATTCGATGACCCGCTCCTGCCTGCTGCGCGGCGTATTCGCGCTGGGACTCACGGCCGCGGCTGCTTGCTCGGACAAGATGAAGTCGCGTGTTGCCGCCGACTCCGATCTCACCCGCGACCTGGCGCTCGCGGGTGCTCAGCCCGTGCAGCAGCCGACGTTTCAGGATACCGCCGTTGCACCCGCGCCAACGCCGGCTGCGCGTGCGAAGCAGGAGCCGCCCGCGCCTGTTCGCGCGAAGACGTCCAACAAACCGGTCGTGAAAGCTCCGCGACCGGTGACGACCACGCCCGCCCCTCAGCCCGCGCCGGTTACCGTGGCGGCTGCACCCGCTCCAGTTGCTCCAGCTTCCGCGCCTGCGCCCGCCACAATCGGCAGCGGCACCGGCATTGGCGTCACGAGCGGATCGAAGGTGTGCAGCGGCTCGAATCTGCCGGGCGACAAGCTCGTGGCGACGGTGAACAGTCCGATCACCGGCTCGAATGGCGCGACGATCCCCGCGGGCTCCGCGGTGGTGCTCGAAGTCGCCTCGGCGTCGAATGGTCCGAACGGTGATGCCGCGCAACTCACGTTTCGCGTGCGCGCCGTCGAGATCAACGGCAAGGATTATCCGGCCGCGGCCGATGTGACGACGGACGCGTCGCTTCAGAAGCAGAAGGTTCAAGGCGCGGATCCGAACGCCGACAAGAAAAAGGTGATCGGCGGCGCGATCGCGGGCGCGATCCTCGGCCAGATGATCGGACATAACACCAAAGGCACGGTGATCGGTGCTGCGGCCGGTGCCGCGGCGGGCGCGGCGGTCGCCAAGACCGGCGAGAAGTGGGAGGCGTGCTTACCCGCCGGCTCGCAGCTTCGCATTACGCTCAATCAGCCGATCGTCATTAGCTGACGGCGTCGCCAGGTCTCTCCGCGTCGAGAGGGTACCGCGGCCGCGCGGCGGCCCAGTGGGCGCCGCGGAGCGAGTCCAATGTGCCTGACGGCGGTGTCGGCACTATTGCACTCGCTCGCCGGAAGACATCCCCGACCCGGAGCGCCCGGCGTCTGAACGGCCGCATCGCTGACATTCGTCACGCGCGCAACTACTCTACGACATGCCGCCGCGCATTCCGCCCGCGCTGAAACCATTTCATCCGCTCGTGCGCACGTGGTTTCGTGAAACGCTGGGCGCGCCGAGTCCGCCGCAGCGCGAAGGATGGCCGGCGATCGCCAGCGGCGCGCACACACTCATCCTTGCGCCCACGGGCACCGGAAAAACACTCACCGCATTTCTCTGGGAGCTGAACCAGCTCATCACCGAAGGCGCGCGAAAGCCGCTCGCGAACGCGGTGCACATCCTGTACATCTCGCCGCTCAAGGCGCTGAACAACGACATCCAGCGCAATCTCGAAGGTCCGCTCGAACAACTGCGCGCGCGCTTCGCCGCGGCGGGCAAACCGTTTCCAGAGATTCGCGTGGCGGTGCGGACCGGCGATACGCCGGCATCGGCGCGCGCACGCATGATTCGCAAGTCGCCGCACATCCTCATCACGACGCCCGAGTCGCTGCACATCATGCTCACCAGCACGCGCGGACGCGGGATGTTCAGCGGCGTGCGCGCCGTGATCGTCGACGAAATCCACGCGATGGCCGGCACCAAGCGCGGCGCGCACCTGGCGCTCACGCTCGAGCGCCTCGAGCGATTGACCGAGCAGCCGCCGCAACGCATCGGCCTTTCGGCGACCCAGAAGCCGCTCGACGAAATCGCGAAGTTCCTGGCCGGCCAAACGAGCGGTGAATCGCGCGACTGCACCATCGTCGACTGCGGTCTCGTCAAGCAACTCGAATTGTCCGTGCAATCGCCCGTCGACGATCTCGCGCACGTCGGCGGAACGATCTGGACTTCCGTTACGCCGCTGGTGCTGCACCGTATGCGGGAAGCGCGCACGACGATCGTATTCGTGAACAATCGCGCGCAGGCCGAAAAGATGGCGGCTCGCATCAATGCGTTGGCGGGCGAGGAGCTGGCGCTGCCCTACCACGGCTCCCTGTCGCGCGAGCGACGGTTGGCGCTCGAGCAATCTCTAAAGGCCGGCAAGCTGCGCGCGTTGGTGAGCACGAGCTCGCTCGAGTTGGGCATCGACATCGGCTCGGTGGACGTCGTCATCCAGCTGCAATCTCCAAAGCGCGTGGCGAACGGCTTACAGCGCGTCGGCCGCGCGGGGCATTCGCTCGATGCGGTGAGTCGCGGCGTCTTCGTCCCGACGTTTCGCGACGACGCCATGGAAATGCTCGCGATCATTCGCGCCATGGGCGACGGCGACGTCGAGCCGACGCGCGTGGTGCAGAATTCGCTCGATGTACTCGCGCAGGTCATCGTGGCAATCGTCGCGATCGACGACGACTGGACGAGCGCCGCGCTGTTTGACCTCGTGCGGCAGTCATACCCGTATCACTCACTCACGCGCGGCGCGTTCGACGAAGTGTTGTCGATGTTGTCCGGCAAGTATCCGTCGGACGTCGCCGCCGAGCTCGACGCGCGCTTGAGCTGGGATCGCGTGACGGACACGCTCACCGCGACGCGTAGCGCGCGAATGGTCGCCGTGATCTCGGGCGGCACCATTCCCGATCGCGGTCTCTACACCGTCAACCTCCCCGACCGTACGCGGCTCGGCGAGCTCGATGAAGAGTTCGTGCACGAGACGCGCGTCGGCGACGTGTTTCAACTGGGCTCGTCGACGTGGCGCGTCAACGCGATCGAGCACGATCGAGTCATCGTGACCCCCGCGCCGGGCGCGCCCGCACGCATGCCCTTCTGGCACGGCGAATATGCGGCGCGCTCGGCACATCTCGCCGCGCGCGTCGGAGAATTACGCCGCGAGCTCGACGCCGTGCGCACCGGCGAGCAACTCGCGTTGCTCGCCGCGCAATACCACGCCGACGAGGCGACGACGGGCTCGCTCGTCGAATATGTGCATCAACAGCGCGCGGCAACGGGCGCGGTGCCCGACGAGAATACGCTCGTCATCGAGCAGTTCCGCGATGAGATGGACGCGGTGCGCGTGGTGATTCACGCGCCGTTCGGCGGTCGCGTCAACGCGCCATGGGGAATGGCGCTGGCGAATCGCGTGCGCGAGTGGTTGGCCGACCAAGGGCGTGCCGCCCGCAACGGACCGCTCTTCGAGCTGCAGGTGCAGACCACCGACGACGGCCTCATGCTCCGCCTGCCGAACCTTCGCGAATGGCTTCCCCTGACCGTACTACGGGAGATGCCCGCGTCCGACGCCGAACGCCGCGTGCTCGAGGAAGTCGGATCATCGTCACTGTTCGGCGCGCGCTTCCGCATGAATGCCGCGCGCGCCCTTCTCTTGCCGCGAGGGAACGCGCGCCGCCGAATGCCGCTGTGGCTGCAGCGTCTCAAGGCGCTCGACCTGCTGCAGGCCGTTCAGGAATTCCCATCGTTTCCGATTCTCGTCGAGACGTATCGCGACGTGCTGCAGGATGCGTTCGACATGCCGGCACTCGCACGTCTCCTCGATCGGATCGCCGTCGGCGACATCGCCGTTCGCTCGGTCGAAACCGAAGTGCCATCGCCGTTCGCGGCATCGCTCCAATTCGGCTTCGTCATGGACTGGATGTACGCGGACGACGCACCGCGCGCCGAACAGCGCGCCGCGTTGTTGTCGCTCGACCGCGCGCTCCTCGACGAGTTGATGGGCGCCGAGGGCGCCGATGAATCGACGCTGGCGATGCTCGAAGAAATGCTCTCGCGCCGCCGCGGCACCGCACCGAGCTCGCGCGCCCGAACCGCCGACGAGCTGGCCGCGCTGCTCGACCGCGCCGGAGATCTCTCGTCCGAACAGCTTCGCGAACGCATCGCGCCGGCAGAAGAGGGACGTCGCGGCGACCCGTGGCACGAGCTTCTCGATCGGCATCGCGCGATCGCGATCGACATTCCGAATGCGCGGGACGCCGTGGAACGTCGCATCATCCTCACCGAGAACCTGCCGCGCTACATCGCCGCCTTCGGGGCCGAGCCGTTCGCGACAGCATACATCGGTGCATCGTTCGAAGCGCAGCCGATCGCTGACGTCGTACCTGAATCTCTCCGCCGGCCGGCGATGACGGAGACCGCCGCGCGCCGCGAAGTTCTCGTGCGATTCATTTCCCTCGCCGGCGTGGTCTCGATCGACGACGTGCTGTCGCGCTACGACTTCGATCGCGAGTGGGTCCAGGAACGCCTCGACGATTGGACGCGCACCGGCAAGCTCCTGCGCGGGGTATTCGGACGCGACAGCGCAACGCCAAGCTGGGTCTCGCGGCGATTGCTCGAGCAAGCACGCCGCCGCGAGCTCGCGCAGGCGCGAAAACAAATCGAAGCCGTCGATCTCGACCGCTTCTCGCGCTTCATGCTGCAGTGGCAGCATCTCACGCCGGACACGCGGTTCACTGAAGACGACGGCACCATTCGCGTCGCGCGACAGATGTACGGTCTCGCGCGGCCCGCGGATCAGTGGGAACGCGAATTCTTCCCGGTGCGTGTCGATGCATACGACCCCGACGCCCTGTCTCGCCTCATCGCATCCGGCGAAATGGTCTGGCTGGGCGGCACGCCGGGCAAAGTCGACGAGCCCGGCAATCTTTCGACCGTTCGCTTCGTGCGTCGCGGCAGCGTGCGCGCGTGGTTGGCGACATCGTCGACGACTCCCATCAGCGAGCACGCGCAGAAAGTATTGACGTCGCTGGAATCCGACGGCGCGTCGTTCTTCGACGAGATCGTCACGTCGGCATCGCTCACGTCGCGCCAGCTGCGCGATGCACTGCGCGAGCTCGTCGGCGCCGGACTCGTCACCAACGACACGATGGATTCATTGCGCGCCATCGTTCGCTGGCGGCCGCTCATCTCGCCGCGCGACCGCGCGCAACCCGACCCGACACGGTGGCTGCCGAGCGACTTCACTCCCTCGGCCAATCGGTATGTCGTTCAACGCCGCCCGAATCTGCGCCGCTTGCCAAAGTGGAAGCGCCCTGACCGCGATGGGGTGAACGAAGCGACGCCGTGGCCGGGCCGCTGGTCGCTCGTGCGTACACCGCGAATGCTGGGTCCGGAGGTCGACGAGAGCGCGTGGGCGGAGATGATCGCGCGACAATGGATCGAGCGGTATGGCATCGTCTCGCGCGAGATGTGGCGCCGCGAGCGGCCCGCGATCGGGTGGCGCGCCATTTATCGCGAGCTCAAGCGATTCGAGTTTCGCGGTGAAGTGCGCCGCGGATATTTCGTGCGCGGACTGTCGGGCGCGCAGTTCGCGCTGCCCGAAGCCGTCGAGATGTTGCGCGCCGAGAACACATCGTCGCCGCAGAGCGCGGTCGTCTTCACTGCGTCAGATCCCGCGAACGTCTTCACGCTGCCGATGCCCCAGGATCCGGCGCGCGACGCGTTCGTGCGGCCGCGCAGCCGCGGCGCGCTGCTCGTCGCCGTGAACGGATCCGTCGTGATGATGGCCGAGCGCCGCGGCGAGCGTGTCGTGGTTCGGCCGGGCACCACGGCCGAGGATGTGACGCGCGCAGCGCAGGCGCTGCGCGAACATCTGCTGGCGCGGACGACGAAGGATCTCGTCGTCGAATCGATCGATGGCGCGCCGGCGTCGGGATCGGCGTGGCGGGAAGCGTTCCTCGAGGCCGGGTTCAGGCGCGGGACGATAGGTCTGCGCTATTATAGAACGCTGTCGTCGTGAGTCACAGCTTCGTCATCCTGAGCGCCGAAGGCGCAAAAGGATCTCATCCGGTCGGATGATCCCGATGTCAGGGAGCGGATACCGTACTTTGCCAATTTGCAGGTGGACCCTGACTGGGCCGTATCCTAGAAAGGGCTATCTCTCCCAGAACCTGACCCTTGGCCAAGCGCTCATTCGCCTCCGGGAGGAGTTGGGACTCAACCGGACCGATGCCGCCCGGAAGCGCAGAGTGGAGCACATCACCCTTCGCCGATGGGAGCGCGACGAGAAAACGCCCATCGCTGGAATGTTGCCGAGCATCGTCTCATACCTTGGATATGACCCCGGTAAGGTGCGCCGACGGGCTCGGTCGGCTTGTCGAGCGCGGCTCTAGAAGTCGTTCGCGGCCCGCGCTCGCGCAAGCGAAGCAGCTGCCATGAACTTACCGCCGACGGGCGCTGACAATTCGTCGCAGTACGATTGACCCGGCGCGAAGAGGCTCAGTCGTTCAGTGCATCGTCGACTACTGAACGGTTATCCGAATCTGAGCAACGACGCTCCCGTTGGAAGCGGCGGCGACGGTGGCGACCGTATGTCCGACGCTTTTGCCCGTCATGGTACCCGACAGCGAGTCGACCTGAACGACCGTCGCGTCATCAACGGCATAGCGCAGCGCCTCGTTTATCGTTTCCGTTCCACCACACGTCGAGAGGTGGACCGTCGGTCGAAAACTCTGTCCGACGCGAATCGTCGTATCGACTGGCGAAAAATCTCGGATAAGGATGGCGTCGCAGCCCGTGCGGCAACCCATACTGTCAAGCGTGGCGATACCGATCAAGATGGCTGCGGCGATACTGATACCACGCGAAAAAATCGGGCGTTGCATATCTCTCCCTACCTTCTGACTGTTCCGACCCAACGTGCTGGTACTGATTCTGACTCCGCGTCGCCGCAGGTCATCGAATGACCAGCTCGTTGCATATTGTGATCCATCAATCGATGGCGGGTCAGCAGCGCACGCGCGGTTCTGCTTACGCTGCTGCCCGCTTCCTGGTGATGCGTGCCCAGCTACGTCCGGCTTGTCATTGCGTGCCGTACGACGCGGTATTGCTTTGTTGGAACGAGTTGCTGGTCGTCACCGTTACGTAATACCCGACCGCTGGACACAACGTGAACCCGCTCGACACGACGCTCATGTCGACATACGACGTTGCCGTCGTCGAGTAAATGAGGGACGGTCCACTCGTCTGATTGCAGCTTGCGTCGATCGTCGTGCTGTAAACGTCGTAGTTCAAAGCGCCGGGGTACGCGTTCCAGGTAAGCGACGGGTGTCCGTTCCCATCGGTAAGGCCGTTGTCGTTGAGCGTGAGCGTCGGCCCTGTGGCAACCGGATAGAACAGGATCTGGCCGTTTTCGGTGTTAAAGTCGGCCTGAATGCGCGTAACGCGCGTGAAGCAGATGAGGTTTTGCGTATTCAAATAGTCGCCACTGATCATGCCTGCGGCCTCGACCTCATTTCCGTCGCCGAGCACGACATACACCGTCCCACCGCTATCGCCGCCCTGCGCGTTCGATCCGGTCGTCTCGTCCTCGCACGTCGTCTTGTATTCACTGGCACTCGGGAAGTCATAGTCGTGCCAGAAGTCGACGCACGTGTTTGAAATAACAGCGAGCTGGAAGCCGGACGTTGAGCCAACCCATTGAACCTGTTCGTTCACATACAAGTCGTTGTGCTCCACTTGAGTTACGACCCAAAGATTGCTCGGGTCGTAGGTAAACGTTCCAGGGTAGCTCGTCGCCTTCGCGATCAGGCCGAGGCCGACATTTTGGGGAGCGGAAGCCTGAATGAACGTGGCATCAGCCACGTTACAGATGTAGATGCCGCACCGGTATCCTTGCGGGTCGTCCTTTTCGCTTCCGACGTACGCACCGGAATACGATTGATAGAACGCATTGCCGTCATGGGCAAAGAGATTCTGCGTGCAGTGCGACGCCGTGAGAAATCCTAGCGTCGAAGCACCGTTTTGGTTTTCCTGAGCGGCAAAACCCAACGTGCACTGCGCTCGACGAGGAAAGTTGGGATTGTCGATACCAATTTCCAATCCCCCGATGAGCTGCGGGGCGTTGTCCTGGATCGACAAGGACGTGAACATGGCAGCCATCGGCGAACGACTGAGAGCGTCGAGCGGTGTCGGGAGACTACTCAGGTTCTTGAATCCAGTTGCAGGCTCGAAATTTATAGCCTTCGAATCTACGCCGAGCGCGACGAACGCCGACAAGAGTTGCTGGCGGTTGGCAGACGCCCTCACGCCAAGCGTGAGACGGTTTCTCCCTTCGTCGAGGTCAAGCGACACGACGCCGATGCCTGCGGTGCTGTCGACATAGTCACCAACTGCATCGCGCCACGCCGCGAGTTCCTGAAAAGTGAAGTCCGCCGGCTTGACGATGATATGAGGAGTGTGCTGGTGGTGATCGGCGCGTAAGTGGATTCGCTTCGAAGAAGCGAGACTCGTCAGAGCCGAGGCTGCATTCCCCCTCTCCATGGAATCACGCACGAAGACTTCGATCTCTCCGGCAGCATTGTAGACGAAGCCAGCGGAACTCGGGATGGTCTTCGCCAATTCAGCGAACGGCGATTCCTCTTCGTGCCCGTGAAGCCGTCGGAGTAACGGTGTGGCTAGCGTGTTGTGAGATCTGGCGCGCAGGCGCGGTTATCGCCAAGTCGCGTTGATTACAGCCGGCCGCCAGCATGAGCGCGGCGATAGTTGGTAAGGAAAGTACGCCTTTGCGTGTACGGATCTGCTCGGACTGAGACGACAACTTCAATTGACAATCCTCCCAAGGGAATGTGGTGGAGACAAGGGACTACTCGAACTGATTCACTCAGGTCAGTATCACGGATCGGCGGCGGTGTTCGTCGCATCGTCTGATCAGGCGATACCGAAATGTCGAACCCGAAAGATGCTTCAGAAGCGACCGACGATGATGCTCCATTCACATCAGTTGGCTCGTGCCACGTCACGATGACAGGCCCTCTTAAGCACGACGCAAGCTCCCCCCGCAACGCAGGGTTGCGGCGGAACAGGTGCATTCGATGGCCTACGTGTATGGAATGACCGACTGTGGAAGGAGCATCCAAGACAGTCGTTGCGAACACTCGCGCTTCCGAAGGGAGCGAATGCACCAACCCGACGACAGCATCGTCGTCCACGGCTCCGCAGTTATTAGACGACTCAGATGACCACCTCGCCACGTGGAACAGCTGCAAAGTTCGCGGGACGAGCGCGGCGGAGTGTAGAGACGAGCGCCAGAATCCACAAGTCCGTTATTAACGAAATTTCACGTTCTCTTCTGCGATAGAGTGTGATCATCGACGAGTTCGACGTGGACGCAGTTTGGAGAAATGTGATCAATCGTCCGCCGCTGGCGCTGTGCGCACTGTCTTCTGCTTGGCGTACTGGCTGCGCCGCACGATCATGATGGTGGCTTCGCTAGTAGGTGAGTGAGGGGCCGCTCCGACCGCGTAGTTAGTTGCCTGATGCGGCGCGATCGAGAACCGACCTCAAGAGTGCTGCCCAGAAACTTCGTCGGACGCGCCATCTACCCGAAATACCACCGGCGTGCTCTGCAATTTCCACCGACCGCAGTAATCAGTGATGGTTTTTGCGTAACTAACGCGCATCAGAGTATCGGGATGTCTCGAACAGATCGATCATGCCGACTTCGATGTGTCAAACCGGACCGCTACGCCGATTCGACAACTGCGCGAGGACGACGACCAGGTCGTCTTGCAGCTCAAACTTCGGCAGCGTAACCGAATGTTGATCCCGGAGGGCTGGTAACACCTTGGCGGCGCTGTCCGGAGCCGCGACGCGCATGACCTCGTCGAGAGTGGAGCGGGCTGCCATCGCGTGCGACTCCCCGGACTGTCAGAGCGAACGTGCCCATCGGCTCGCGCGATATTAGCGATGCGCTCCGTCGACCTCCCTCGGTGACACAATGCTCAAATGCGGCATTCGTGATCAGCACCTCAAGGAGCGCGAGACGGCCATAGAACCCAGTCCCTGCGCATAACCCGCAGCGCTCGCCTTCACGCCCCGCGCAGACCGAGCACGTGCGCCGAACGAGCCGTCCGCGACGACGCCTGTCACGGCCGTCGCGATCTTGTAGCTCGCCACGCCAATGTTGATGAGCCGCGTCACCGCGCTCGGCGCGTCGTTGGTGTGGAGCGTCGACAGCACGAGGTGCCGTGAGCGACGCCTGGACCGCGATCTCCGCCGTCTCGCGGTCGCGAATCTCGCCGACGAGCATCACGTCGGGATCCTGGCGCATGATCGAGCGCGACGCCGTCGCGAACGCGAATCCCGCCTTTTCATTCACCTGCACCTGAACGATCCAAGGTAACCGAGATTCGATGAGATCCTTCGCTTCGCTCAGGATGACATTATTTTTTCCGCCGCACCACCGGCTCCGTACTCTGCGTCTTGGGCAGGTTTGCCGCCGGTCGAAGCGCCGCACTACTCGAATCAGCGCCTGCCGGTCGCGACAACTCCTGCTGCAACCCACGCACGATGTCGCCGAATCCCGCCGTCGTCGCGACATCGTTCGTCAACGCCGCCACCTCGCGCGCGTCGCTCGTCCGTCCTTCGACCCGCAGCGCGTCCGCCAGCTCGGCCCCGGTGAACACATAGAGCAGCGGCATGCTCGCCGACGGACGATCGACCCAGTGGCCTTCGGCGACAGTGGACTTGTGGCCCGTGAAGACGTCGTTCCACAGCGTCAACGATCGCGAAACATCCATCCAGCCGTCGCCTTCGACGGGAATCGTGTCGCGCGACGCGGTCGCCGGCGGCGTGAACAATTTCCACGCGAGGCCCTGCGTGAGAATGTTGTTGCCCAGCCCCAAGGCGCGCGGATATGGACCAGCCGAGCGCGCGAAGTAGATCGGTCCTCCCGGCCACGCGTCGCGAATCATGTCGAGCACGATCACGTCCGCGCGTTCGAGCACTCCACGCTCGAGATTTCGCGGATCGATCACGGCGTGAAGCGGGCCGGCGTCGAACCGCGCGGGTCCCTGCAATTCGTAGTACGCCGGAACCGCGTCGGCTTCGGCGAGCGACATGTGCAGCGGTGGGGTCGTCGGCTTGCGCCACTGAGTGCCACGATACACCGCCGGGCCTTTCGCCGCGTTGTAGTCGTAGATCGGGCGCCGAATGAGCTGGCGCACGTACCAATCCGTGTTGAGCAACGAGGTGCACGCGACGACGACGTCGCGGCGAATACCCTCGACTTCCTGCGCGTACCAGAGCGGAAAGGTGTCGTTGTCACCGACGGTGACGAGCACGCCGTAGGGCTCCACGGAGTTGAGCAAATCCGCGGCGATGTTGCGCGTCGTGTGATGCTTCGACCGCGGCGCCGACGACGCATTCGCGATTGACGGCACCAACGCCAGCAACAGCAATGGCGATGATGCGAGCCACCCCGTTCGCGTCGGCGTCGTCGCCATCTGTCCGTCGATGCGCCGCCGCTCGCTGCCGATCATCTCGGCGATCGTCAGCCACAATTGCACGAGTCCGAGCGACGCCCACACACCCCAGGCGGAAAAACTCCAGAGGAAGAAGTAGTCGCGATCGCGGACCTCGTGCGCCTCCGCCGATTGCGGATCCTGCGACGCGCCGAGCTTGAAGTTGAGATAGTAGATGAGCAGCAGCGTCATCGTGAACATCAGCGATCCGAAGAACCAGAACGTTCGCCGGTCTCGCCGATAATGCGTCCACGCGCCCGAGAGGCCGAGAACGAAGAAGATCGCGGCGAACAGTGCTTGCGTGAACGGAAGCGCGCCTTGCGGATCGCGAATCCACTGCCACTTGAAATACATCCACCACATGCCCAGCTGCTGGCCGAAGGACGCTTGCCGGTCGCTCAAATCCGGCTTTCCATACTGACCGCGATTGAAGTTGTACTCGAACGCCGTCAACGTGCCGCTCGACAGCGTGCACGACAAGCCGATCGTCGTGCGGCACGCGGTTGGCTCGCCTTCGTTCAATGAGGGGAAGTGCGCGGCGCGAATCGGCTGCGTGGCGAACGGTGTGAGTCCAACAAACACCGCGACAAGGCAAACGAGCAGCAAGCGCCAGCGCAGGATCGTCGATGGACGGCGCACCAGCACCGCGACGGCCACCGCCGGCGCGGGCAGCATCCCGGCCATGTGATTCGCATACCCAAGCCCGCACAGATACGCGATGAGCACGAGCATCCGATCGGCCTTCTCGCCATGTGGATTCACCG
This sequence comes from Gemmatimonadaceae bacterium, assembly GCA_035606695.1. Taxonomy (NCBI): domain Bacteria; kingdom Pseudomonadati; phylum Gemmatimonadota; class Gemmatimonadia; order Gemmatimonadales; family Gemmatimonadaceae; species Gemmatimonadaceae bacterium. The sequence goes on along the minus strand of DATNEW010000045.1, from coordinate 2,968 downwards.
ACCACCGCACGGCGAGCCACGACAACAGCGCAATCCCCGCAAGCGACACTGTATAAACCTTCTCATTCACCACCGACTGATTCCACACGGTGAACGCCGTCGCCCCGATCAGCGCCGCCAGCGCGCCGCCCGCGAGCCGCACCCACCGTTCGGCGATCCAGGCGCGCAACACCTGTTCGGTGACGACGAACCACACGCCCGCCGCGATCGCGCTGCACAACGCGGCGAGCACGTTGACTCGCGCAGCCACCGAACCGGCAATGGGCAACAACGAGAACACGCGGCCGATGATGACGAAGAACGGATTGCCCGGCGGATGCGGCAGCCCGAACGTGTACGCGGCCGTGATATACTCACTCGTGTCCCACATCGCGGTGGACGGCGCCATCGTCACGAGGTACAACACGAACACGGCCAACGCCGCGATCGTTGCGCCGATGTGCGCGGACACGTCATCGGCATCGCGCTCGAGCGAACGCTCCGCTCCTCGTCCGCCGTCGTGCCAGATCAGCATCGGAATCAGCACGCAGTAGGCGATCGCGAGCAAGAGCGCCGACAGCGTGATGCCACCACGAATCAGGTCGGCGTATCCCGCGCCCAACGCAAGCACGGTTCCGACAGTGAGATAAATTTTTATCTCCTTGTTCTGCGACACACGCATCATGACGATATACCAAGCTATGAGTTTTTACTGATGGATGGGAACGAGCGCGACGCCGGCGGCGCCTGCGATGTTCCGCTCACCCAGCGCATAGCGCGCCCACGCGCGTACGCTGGGACTTGGATCCCGCTCGGCGGCCGTTCGCGCCACCGCCACGGAATCGGCGCGGCTCGCCAAGCCGATCACCGCATACGCGCGCGTCTCCCACCGCGCGTCGCGCATGAGCGACGTCAACACATCGCGCGTGGGGGCGAGCTGCACGGCACTCACGGGACCAGCAACGGCGATCGTCGCCACCACGGCTGCCAACGTCCATCGACGGGCGAGCGGACGCACGTCGTGCCGTACGTCGAGCACTGAGGCGAGCCGGCCGCGCAATCCACGCCGCCGCGACAGCGCGAGCGCCGCGCCAATCGGCAGCAACCCATCCGCCGCCGAGACGAGCAACTCGGCGTAATCGCTGCGCCGCGCGCCGGACGCGATCACGCGATCGTCGCACGCCAGCTCGCACTCGGTGTCGAAGCCGCGCGCCAGCCACCACGCGCCCGGATGAAACCAGTACAGCGCGCACACGAGCCGCGCGAGCAGCTTGAACGTCCAGTCGCTCGCGCGCACGTGCGCCAGCTCGTGCAGCACGACCATGCGGCGCTGCTCGGCGCTCCACTCGCTCGCCGACTCCGGCACGACGACGACCGGCCGAATCACGCCCCACGTCGCGGGAACCGACGCGACGCCACTGACGACGAGTTGCACCCGCCGCGTGATGCCGAGGGTCGCCCGCGCGTCGTCGAGAATGCGCTGCCATTCGCCGTCAGCGATCCGACCCCTGCGCGCCAGCTCGCGCGCGCGCCACAGCGCGACGATCGTCGGCAGCAACACGAGCATGACGCCAATGGCATACGCGGCGAGCACCAATTCTACGATCGCCACGTTCGCCGCCCCACCGTTCGTCGATGCTTGCGTCGCCGGCATCGCCGCCATCTGCGCGCGGCCGAGCGCGATGAGGGGCGCCGCAAGCGTCGAGGACATCACCGACGCCATCCAGTGCTGCGGCAACGCGCGGCCGACGAATACGAGCAACAGCGCCACGATCGCGCACCGCCACACCAGCACGCGCCCTTCTGCACTCGCGCGACGAAGCGCGAGCGCGGCCCCCGCCGCGAGCACCATCGGCACCGTGGCGAGCAGCGACACGGTATACATGGTCGACGCCGCGCGCGCGCTATCGGCGGCTGCCACGAAGGGCATGGCGGCGGCGATCATTCTTATTTCCCGTCCGCGCGCAGGCGCTTGATCACCTGCGACAACTCGGCACGTTCGTCTTCCGACAGCGGTCGATCGGATTCATCGAGCAGCGCGGCGATCGCCGCCGAGCGCGATCCACTGAAGAACGTTCCGACGAGATGACGCATCGCCGAACGCTGCGCGACGCTGCGCGGCGTAACCGGATAATAGACGTGGCGCATTCCGTCCTTCTCGTGCCGCAGCTGCCCTTTTTCCTCGAGAATCCGGAGCATCGTGCGTACGGCGGCGGCCACCGGAGGATCGGGCAGATGGTCGTGAATCTCGGTCGCCGTCGCGTGGCCGAGCCGGTAGACGACGTCCATGATTTGCCGTTCGCGACGGCTGAGTTGGGTCGGAGTCGAGCGCGCCATGGGGGAATGGAAGGTGATAAAAATTTCTCTTGAGATGATAATATTTTGTCACCTTCGATCCGTCAAGAGGACCACGGACGAACGTCGGACAACGGCGGATCGGCACGGAGACGGCGTGAACTGCGGTTGACGGCTGTCGAGAGGAGCTTTTTAAGAACATCTTCGGAATGCTACGAGTCGCGAAGCCTCTCGAGGTCTTTCTAGAAAGGCTCATTTAACCGCCGTTGACTGCAGGTTACGCCGTCTCCGTGCCGATCCGCTCTTGTCCGACGTTCGTCCGTGGTCGCTTCACGGTTTCGCCACTACGCTCCGCTCCATCTTGATCTCCTCACGAAGACTTTCGTCGTCCCGGAACAGCGTCGCCAGCGCCAACAACTTGCCGCCGCGCTCGAAGCGCACCGACACGTCGTGCTTCGCCGCATCCCCGTCGACCGCCGCGTTGTCCCATTTTTCCGCGTGGCCGATGTAGTTGATGCTCACGTCGTAGTGCGCGCTCCAGAAGAAGGGCACATGATCGAACCGCTCGCGTGCGCCAAGAACGTTGCGCGCCGCCGTTTGTCCCTGCCGCTGCGCCACCACCCAATGCTCCACGCGAATGCGTTCGCCGGTGTGCGGGTCCGGCCACCGTGCGATGTCGCCGACCGCGTACACG
>DATNEW010000044.1 GCA_035606695.1 Gemmatimonadaceae bacterium | reverse complement strand
CAAGCCCGCCGACCTGGTGATCGACCACTCGGTCCAGATCGACGAGTACGGCACCAAGCTCGCGTTCAAGCGCAACGTCGATCTCGAGTACCAGCGCAACCACGAGCGCTACCTGTTCCTGCGCTGGGGCGCGCAAGCCTTCGACGGCTTCAAGGTCGTGCCGCCGGCGACCGGCATCGTCCACCAGGTCAATCTCGAGTACCTGGCGCGCGTGGTGATGAGCGACGGCGGCTGGGCCTACTTCGACACGCTGGTCGGCACCGATTCGCACACCACGATGATCAACGGCCTGGGCGTGCTCGGCTGGGGCGTCGGCGGCATCGAGGCCGAGGCGGCGATGCTTGGGCAGCCGGTATCCATGCTCATTCCCGAGGTGATCGGGTTCAAGCTGCACGGCAAGCTGCCGCCCGGCGCGACGGCGACCGATCTCGTGCTGACCGTGACCGAGATGCTTCGCAAGAAGAAGGTCGTCGGCAAGTTCGTGGAGTTTTACGGGACCGGTTTGAGCTCGCTTCCGCTCGCCGATCGCGCGACGATCGCCAACATGGCGCCCGAGTACGGCGCGACGATGGGCTTCTTCCCGTGTGATGAGGAAACTCTAAAGTACCTGCGTCTGAGCGGGCGCCCCGAGCAGCACGTCAAGCTCGTCGAGGCGTATACGAAGGAACAGGGCCTGTTCCGCACCGACGCCACCAAGGATCCGGTCTTCACCGACACGCTCGAGCTGGACCTGGGCACCGTGGAGCCCAGTCTCGCGGGCCCGAAACGTCCGCAGGATCGCGTGCCGCTGTCGAAGGCGAAGGCGATGTACAACGAGGCCTTGCAGGCCGATCTCGCGAAGCTCGGCACGGCCGCCGCGAAGAAAGAAGTGAAGGAAGCGACGAAGGTCTCGTCGGAGCCCGCGCTCAATCCGGCGGCGGTGCTCGTCGAAGACGGGCAACAGGCGGCCACGGACGGCGTGAAGGTCGAGTACAACGGCAACACGTTCACGCTCCGCAACGGCGCCGTCGTGATCGCGGCGATCACGAGCTGCACCAACACGTCGAATCCGTCGGTGATGCTCGCGTCCGGATTGCTCGCGCGCAACGCCGTGAAGAAAGGCCTCAAGACCAAGCCGTGGGTGAAGACGTCGCTGGCGCCGGGCTCGAAGGTCGTGACCGATTATTTGCGTCAAGCGGGCGTGCAGGAATTCCTCGATCAGCTGGGATTCCAGCTCGTCGGGTATGGATGCACGACGTGTATCGGCAACTCGGGCCCGCTGCCGGAACCGATTCAACAGGCGATCGAAAGCGGCACGTTGATCGCCGCGTCGGTGCTCTCGGGCAACCGAAACTTCGAAGGCCGGGTGAATCCGCACACGCGATTCAACTATCTCGCGTCTCCACCGCTCGTCGTGGCGTATGCGCTGGCCGGGCGGATGGATCTCGATCTCACGCGCGAGCCCATCGGCGTCGGCAAGGACGGGCCGGTGTTCCTGCGCGATATCTGGCCGTCGCCGCAGGAAGTGGCGGATGAAGTCAATCGCAGCGTGAAGAGCGACTTCTTCAAGAAGCAGTACGCGGACGTCTTCAAGGGCGACGAGCAGTGGCAGGAGCTCGGCGTGCCCCAGGGTGAGACGTACGCGTGGGCGGGCGATTCGACGTATGTGAAGAATCCCCCGTACTTCGAGGGCATGACGATGAAGGCGCCCGGCATCCGGGCCATCACCGGCGCGCGAGCGCTGGCGTTGCTTGGCGACTCGATCACCACGGACCACATCTCGCCGGCGGGCAACATTCCGGCGTCGAGTCCCGCCGGCAAGTGGCTGGTCGAGCACGGCGTCGAGAAGAAGGATTTCAACTCGTACGGCGCCCGGCGCGGCAATCACGAAGTGATGATGCGCGGCACGTTCGCGAACATTCGCCTGCGGAACGAGATGGTGCCTGGAAAGGAAGGCGGCTACTCGACGACGCAGCAGGGCGGCGAGGCGCGGTTCATCTATGACGTGGCGATGGAATACCAGAAGCAGAATACGCCGCTCGTGATCGTCGCCGGCAAGGAGTACGGCACGGGCTCGAGCCGGGATTGGGCCGCGAAAGGTACGGTCCTGCTTGGCGTACGCGCGGTGATCGCGGAGTCGTTCGAGCGCATCCACCGGTCGAATCTCGTGGGGATGGGCGTGCTGCCATTAGAGTTTACGAATGGCGATACGCGTCAATCGCTCGGGTTGACGGGGTTCGAGACGTACGACGTGGCGGGGTTGGACGAGACTCTCAAGCCGAGGGCGACGCTCACGGTCAAGGCGAACGGGAAGGAGTTCACGGTCGTTGCGCGGATCGATACGCCGGAGGAGATGAACTATTACAAGAACGGCGGAATCTTGCCGTACGTGCTCAGGCAGTTGGTCGGCGGACGGTAGATAGCTCCGCACCCATAAAAAAGGCGACCACGGAATTGTGAACGGCGACGACCTCGGACAGGCACGGAGACAGCGGTAACGGCAGTCAACTGCGGTTCCGCTGTCTCCGTGCCGATCCGTGAATGTCGCCGTTCACAATTCCGTGATTATTTGCTTTTGGGGAGAGATGCCTCAACGCGGCGATATCTGTCCGTCCGCTTCCGCGCGGCGTTTTGAATGCCGCCGCCCTGCTCTCCGCGCTGCGGCCGCCTCCGCGATCTGATTCGCCAACGCGCGCTCCAACCCCACGACATCGAGCGGCTGCATCATGTCGCTCAACTCCGGATCTTCCGCGACACGATGTCCGAGCCGCGTGTACAGACCGGCGACGAGTTGCAGCGTCTTCGTCAGCTCCTCTTCCATTCGCAGGCTCACCTGCAGCGCCAGCTCCTCGCGCAACTCCGCGATCGCGGACTCACGCTTCTGCGCCATCAGCACGAAGATCGAGAGAAAAATCGCCTCGAGCGAGACGATCATCGTGAGCAGGCCGAACGGGTAGGGATCGAACTCGGGCAGACCGAACCAGCCCAGGTTCCATGGAATCCACACGGCGAACCACAAGCCGTGCACGACGAGATACGGCGTCGAGGCCGCCGCCTCGTTCAACTCGTCGGCAACGCTTTCGATCAGCGACCGTTCGGCATTGTGTTGCGCCTTGAGCGCGCCGAACGCGCGGTTGGCGAGCAGGCGTCGCCGCCGGCGATCCGGTTGTTCATCAACCAGTGGAGCGGGCGGCGGAGGGAGCTCGGCATCTTTCACACGGGGCAAAAATGCGATTCCCGTGCCCGCCTCAGCCTATTTCAACCCGCGGCGCGCTTGAGTCCCGCTCGCGCTTTCTCTCGCTCTCCCCACGTTGGCAACATCTCTTTCGCTCCCGGCACGCAACGCGACGCGGGACTCGCCGCGCTGGGCGGACCCATTGGCTGCCACGCCATCACGCAACGCATGGCGGCCGTGATCTCGTCAGCCGACAGTGCGCCGGCGGAGCTCGAGGCGCCCGCGTCGGCGCCGGTGGCACCCGGCGCGGACAGCAGTCCGAGCAATGATTGTCTGGCTTCACGAACGAAGGTGTCCGTCTTCACACGCTGCGTGTTCTGTCGCACGTCTCCGCGATAGAACGCGTGGATCGACGACTCGACGTCGCGCGCGAGCTTGTCGAGAACCTGATCGAGGGCGGCTTGATCCATGTTGGGCGAGAGGAGAATCCGGAGGAGGCCTGCTCGCCCAACAAATTATCGCCGAACGGCTGAAATGGCTTAGAACGGCGTCGTCTTTCTCTGAACGTCGACGTTGTTGCCAAGCACCCCGCCCAGAATGGCGCCGGCTGCCGCGCCAATGAGCCCGCCCTTGATCTTGTCACGGCTCGCCGTCGCACCGATCACCGCGCCGGCCGCGGCGCCGATCGCGGCATCGCGCTGCGTGTGCTTCTCGACCGTGGTACGCGGCGCAGGCGCCGGATAGTAGCCACCGCTCGAGCCTGCCGAGCTGCCCGACGAACGGCTTACCGAAGACGTCCGTCGAACCGGAGCGCGACGGACAGGCTGGCGCGCAACGGTTTGCAGCTGTCGCGGGGCCATTTGCGGCTGCGCGGCGAAGCCCGCCTCGGTCGGCGACACGAACTGCTGCGGGTTGTACGCCTGAGCCTGTGATGCCAACGCGAGATCGTTCTTGAGCGCGTCGTCGACGGCCGGCGAGCTGTTCCGCCCGCATGCCGCGATCACCGCGATCGGAATGAGAACCATCAACTTGGTAGCACGCATCACAAGCTCCTGCTGGGGGTGGTCGTGGGTGACGCCAGGGTAAAAGGCACGCGCCATTCCCTCTCTTAAGCGCCAATTCGCGTGGTTGCCGCCGCGCACCGTCTATGCTGGTGACACCGCGTGTCCACATTCGAGGATTTTCTCAGGTTTCCGTGTGCGCGGGACGAGTCATTGCGTCACATGTCCGGTACCGCCATTTTGCGCGCAGTTCTACGCCACTCTCACCAAAGGCAGGCCCGATGCGTTTCATTCCATCGCGCGCCGTTCAATTCGCCGCCGTCGTTGGCCTTGCGGGCTCGGCCGTCGCGGCGGCGCAGACACCGGCGACTCAACCCCCCAAAGCAGGCTCGGCCGCGTTCGCGCCCGACGCCGGCGCCATGGCTGCGGATTTCTCGCTGGCTGGCGCCACCCGGTACGGGCTCCTCAAAACGCCCGTGCACCTGTCCGACTTTCGCGGCCAGACCGTCGTACTGGCCTTCTTTCCGAAAGCGCGAACCAAAGGGTGAACGATTCAAATGGAGGCGTACCGTGATCAGTACGCCACGCTCTTCAATGCCGGCAAGAAAGTCGTCGTGATCGGCATCAGCATGGACCCCGATACCGCGCTCGCCAACTGGGCGCATGAATCGGGCTTTCCGAATTTGTTCGTCAGCGATCCGGACCAGACCGTCGCGAAGCAGTACGGTTCGGCCGACAGCGATCGAGGCGATACGAGAAACGTGTTCATCATCGGTCCCGATGGTCGCATCGCCAGCCGGATGATGCGCTTCAACGTGCTCTCGGCGGATGCCTACACGGAGCTCGGTAAGGACGTCGCGGCCACCCTCAAGGGTGCGGCCGACGGCGGGGGGAGGGGGACATCGCATTAGCGACGACGTCGCCGCCCGGCCGGCGCTCACCGGCCGGGAGCTGTTATTAGAATTATATGATAGCGCGATCGTCGCGGCGGCACCCGGGCCCGCGACGACGCGCGCCATGGACGCGCTGAAGATCGACCGCGCGAGCCGTGTGTGGATCTTCGCCTTCGGCAAGGCCGCGCACCCGATGGCCGCCGCGGCGGTGAGCTCGCTCCGCAAATCGCTGCATTCGATCGTCGGCGGCGTCGTCGTCTCGCCCGACGTGCGGCCTTCGCCGTATCCGACGCTCGTGTCGTTGCGCGGCGATCATCCGGTACCGAGCCGCCACTCGTTCGCGGCCGCGGCGAAGATCGCTGAAGTGACGCCCGGCCGGCGGGGAAACGACGTCGCGATCGTGCTGATCTCCGGCGGCGCGTCGAGTGTCATCGGCGGACCGCTGCGCGGCATGAACGACGCGGATCTCGTCACGCTCTACGAACTGCTGCTCGGCTCGGGGCTCGACATCGCGTCGATGAACATGGTGCGCAAACGATTCTCGCGCTGGGGCGGCGGACGCCTGGCGCTGGCGCTCGCGCCGGCGGCGACGCATTGCCTGGCGATGTCCGACGTTGCCGACGACGACCTCGGCGTGATCGGATCTGGTCCGTGCTCGCCGGATTCCGCGACCGTAAAGGACGTGACGACGGTGCTGCAACGCGCGAATCTGTTCAATCGCATTCCGCAGACGCATCGCGATTATCTCATCGCGGTGGGGCGTGGGACGATTCCCGAAACGCCAACCAAGTCGCATCCGGCGTTCGCGCACGTCACGGCGCGGGTGATCGGCAGTACGCGTCTGGCCGTCGACGGCGCGGCGGCGGCGGCGAAAGAGCGAGGCCTCGACGTCGAGGTGATGCCGTCGCGACTCTCCGGGGAAGCCGCGCGCGCGGGTGAATCGATCGCGCGTCACGCGCTCGGCGGCGACGCGCGATCGAGTGGACCGGCGTGCTGGATCTGGGGCGGCGAGACGACCGTCACACTCGGCAACGGTGCATCGACGAGCGGAGGCGGACGGTGTCAGGAGCTCGCGCTCGCCGCGGCACGCGTGCTGGCCGACGCGGGCGAACGCGCCGCGAACCTTTCTATTCTTGCCGCCGGCACTGACGGACGCGACGGTGCGACCGACGCCGCGGGCGCCGTCGTCGACGGGACGACGTGGCGTGCGATCGCCGGCGCCGGCCGCGATCCGGCGCAAGCGCTTGCCGCGCACGAATCGCATGCGGCGTTGCGCGCCGCCGGCGCGGTCATCGCACGCCGAGAGACCGGCACCAACGTGAACGACGTGGTGATTGCACTGCGCAATTAGCTTTCGCGCATGACTCACGCGCCTTTCACCGTCGGCATCATTCAGGATTCGGCAAGCGACGACACCGCCGCCACTGTGGCGGCGACGGTCGAGCGCGTGCGCGAGGCCGCGTCGCGCGGCGCGCAGATCGTCTGCCTGAAGGAGCTGTTCAACGCGCCGTACTTCTGCAAGTCGCAGCAGTGCGAGCGCTTCGATCTGGCGGAGTCGATTCCGGGCCCGACGACGGACAGGATGCAGTCGTTGGCGAAGGAGCTGGGCATCGTGCTCATCGTGCCGATCTTCGAGAAGCAGGCGCGCGGCGTGTATCGGAACTCGGCGGCGATCATCGACGCCGACGGCTCGCTGCTCGGGGTCTATCGCAAGATGCACATCCCCGACGATCCGCTCTTCAACGAGAAGTACTATTTCGTGCCTGGGGACGCGACGACGGATGACCGCATCGACGCGATCGGCAACGTGGCGAAACAGGCGAGTGGCTTTCGAGTTTGGAAAACAAAGTTTGCTAATATCGGCGTGCTGATCTGCTGGGATCAGTGGTATCCGGAGGCGGCGCGCATCACGTCGCTCCTGGGCGCCGACATCCTCTTCTATCCCACGGCGATCGGTTGGCATCCCGCCGAGAAGGCGGAATTCGGCCAGGCCCAGGTGGAGGCGTGGCGGACGATGCAGCGCGCGCACGCCATCGCGAACGGCGTGTTCGTGGCGTCGCCGAATCGCGTCGGGCACGAAGACGAGCCGGGCACCAGGGGCATCGAGTTCTTCGGGCATTCGTTCATCGCCGATCCGTTCGGTCGTCTGCTGGCCGACGCGCCGAACACGAATACCGAAATACTCATTGCCATGTGCGATCCGCGGCTGATCGAGGACACACGGCGCAACTGGCCGTTCCTGCGCGATCGCCGCATTGACGCCTACGCGCCGATTCTCAGTCGCTATCTCGGCGCGTAGAACCTGGGAGAAGAGCGAATGGAAACGGCGAATGGCGACGGCGATCGGAACGGGCGAATGGAAGCGGCGAGTGGAAGCCGCGCGTCGCGCTTTCCACTCGCTCTTTCCATTCGCCCTTGGTTCAGCCGTTGACCCGCTTCCCCGCCGAGTGGGAGCCCCACGCCGCGACGTGGATTGCGTGGCCGCACCACGAGCCTGATTGGCCCGGAAAGCTTGGGCCCATTCCGTGGGTGTACGCCGAGATCGCGCGGGTGCTCGCCGAGTATGAGCGCGTCGAGGTTCTGTGTCACGACGAGAGCGTGCGCGAGAACGCGCGGACGACGCTCGAGGCGCACGGCGTTCGCGACAACTACCGGCTGCACGTCGTCCCGAACGATCGTGTGTGGCTCCGCGACTCGGGACCAACAGGCGTGATCGGCGACGACGGCCAGGTGTCGCTCGTGAACTGGGCGTTCAATGCCTGGGCGAAGTATCCGAACTACCAGCGCGACGAACGCGTCGGCGCCGCGTTCGCCGGCATCACGGGACTTCCGCTCGTTCAGCCCACGCGTCCCGACAACGGCGAGCGTGTCGTGCTCGAGGGCGGCGGCATCGAGACGAACGGCGAAGGCATTCTGCTCGTGACGGAAGAGTGGCTGCTGTCCGACGTGCAGGTGCGCAATCCCGGATTGTCGCGCGAAGGATATGAAGAAGTCTTTCGCGACGCACTCGGCATTCGCCAGACAATTTGGCTCGGCGAAGGCTGCGTCGGCGACGACACGCACGGCCACGTTGACGACATCGCGCGGTTCACTGCGCCGGGCGTCGTCGTTCTTGCGTACGAACAGGATCCGGCGGATGACGAGAATCATCGCCGCTCGATCGACAACTGGGATCGGCTGCAGTTGTCGGGCGGCGATCGCGGTACGTTGCGCGTCGTAAAGCTCCCGTATCCGCGGCCAGTCATGATGAACGGGGAGCGGTTGCCGGCGAGTTATGCGAACTTCTACATCGCGAACGGTGTCGTGATCGTGCCGACGTTCAACGATCGCAACGATCGCGTGGCGCTGAACATTCTGTCCGAGTTATTTCCGGACCGTCACGTGATCGGAATTCACGCGGTGGATCTCGTGTGGGGATTTGGCACGCTGCACTGCTTGACGCAGCAGCAGCCGGCGGGATAAGCCTGTCATCCCGACGGAGCGGAGCGACCGAGGGATCTAGCGTCCTGGTATGAGGGCTGAGCTCTGTACCTGGATGTTAGATCCCTCGCTTTGCTCAGGATGACAGCGGGCTACTCCACCCGATCGGCCTTCAGCCCGTACGCCCGCAGCTTTCTCGCCAAGGTCGGGCGCGAGATGCAGAGAATTCGCGCGGCCGCGCTCTGGTTGTAGTCCGTCAGCTGCAGCGTGAGCTCCAACGCTTCGCGCTCGATGTCGCGTAGGCGCTTGCCGTCGGCGGGAATACGAATCTCGCCGAACGTCGTCGCACCGCGCACCGCGCCGGCGCCCGCACGACGCTGGTTGATGACCAGATGCTCGGCGCCGATGAGCGGGCCCTCGCAAACGACCATGGCGCGTTCGATGACGTGCTTGAGCTCGCGCACATTGCCGGGCCAGCGATGTGCGCGGAGCACGGCGATGGCGTCGAGGCCCAACTGACGCCGCGGCACGCCCTGCAGGCGCGACGCTTCGGCGAGCATGTGATCGGCGATCACGCGGACGTCGTCATCGCGCTCGCGCAGCGGCGGCAGCTCGATGCGGAGCACCGCCAATCGCGCGAGCAGTTCTTCGCGGAACGAGCCGGCGCCGACGCGCTCTTCCAGGCGCGTCTTGCTCGCCGCGATGACGCGGCAGTGCACCGTGCCTTCCGTGCCGCCCAGACCGAAGCGCGAGATGCTGTATTCCTCGAGCGTGCGCAGCAAGCGATCCTGCAGCCCGAGCGGCATTTCGCCGACTTCGTCGAGGAACACGGTGCCGCGCCCCGTCAACTCGAGCACGCCGAGCTTGCGGTTCGTCTCGTGCCGCGTGAGCGGCGTCCCGAACAGTTCCACATCGAGCAGCGGCGCCGGAATGGACGCGCAGTTGATCGACACGAACGGCGCGTTGGCGTTCAGACCCGCGTTGTGAATGCAGCGCGCAACGAGCTCTTTGCCGGTGCCCGCCTCACCATTGAGGAGGATGGCGCGCAAGGGCGTGGTCGCAACGCGCTTCGCCATGTGGAGCGCATGACGCATCCCCGCGCTCTCGGCGACGATCGCCGAGAACTCGAGCCCACTTTCCTCGCGGCCAGCAGGCTGGCGCTGTGCGGAAGGTGCGGTCATTGGTTAGCTCCCATGACTGAAACGCGGTGCCGCGTTCCGTCCGAATGCGGTGAAGAAAACTTTGCTGCGTCTGAGTATCGGCACGTGACAGCCAGTTCCTCAGCCGAACGTGCTACTTACGCGGCGGCCGACGCGCCGACGGACATCGCGCGCAACATCGCAAGACGTTGTGCGACGCCCGCGAAACCAAGTGCGTCGACTTCGGGACTGATTTGATCGATGAGTACGGTCAGCGCTTCGCTCGATCGGCGCAGTGACGGACCGCACTCGGCCACGAGATACGCGGCAACGTACGGATCGTGCTTGCCCGCGATCGCCACGGCTTCGTGCAAGAGACGCATGGCGTGCGCGTCGTCACCGCGCTCCGCGGCCAGGCGAATGCGCAGCGCGTCGACCATGTCGCGGCCCTGGAACCACCAGTCGGGCCGCGGCTCGACGTTCGCGCGAATCCACTTCATCGCGTCTTCGGCGACCGAGCGCGAGCCAACCGACAGTGCGGCGAGCGCTTGTCCCGCACGCGCACCGAGCTGCACATCCGGCTGGCCGATGCGTTCCGCCACCGCCATGACCTGATCGTAGATCGCCGACGCCGTGCGCCAGTCTTCGCTCTCGCGGGCCAGGTGGGCCATGTTGTAGAGCGTCGCCAGTCGCAGTGATTCGTTCGACGATTCGGTAAAGCGCGCCAGCGCTTCGTCCAGGCGCTCGCTGGCGAGCTCGCGTTGGCCGCGGCGCAGATACAGCACGCCGAGGTTGAGCGAGGCCAAGCCGGCCTTGTCGGTATCGTGCGCGTTGATCGCGGCTTCGAGCGCCCGATCGTACGCTGCTTCCGCCGCGCCCACTTCGCCGGCGCGTTGATGGATGATTCCAATATTGATATTACAACTTGCTTCACCGCGCCGGTCGCCGGCCGATTTGAACAGCGACAGCGCGCGCTGGTAGAATTCGGCGGCTTCGCGCGTGCGGCGGTCGACCATCGACGTGCCCAGACGCTGCAGCGCTTCGGCGAGGAGCCGCCCGTCGTCCGCCTGCTCGGCGGCCGTCACGGCTTCACGCGCGACTTCTTCCGCCTCGCGCGACTGGCCAAGACGACCCTGGTACTGCGAGATCATGTTGAGCAGCGCGGCCTCTTCCGAACGGTCGCCGAGCTGCCGCGCGGTTCCCAGCAAGTCGCGGCACGCGACGATCGTCTCGTCGGCCGGCTGCCCCTGAAGACCACGCGTTCGCTCGCGCATGCGGCGGAGGCCGAGCGTGAAGTGATCGTCCGGCCGGTCGGCGAGACCGGCGATCGCGCGATCGCAGAACTCTTCGGTCAGCGTATACCGGCCTTCCGTTTCGGCGACTTCGGCCAGGCGATGCAGTGCGCGAGCGCGTTGCTCCGGATCACTCGCGGTGCGTTCGGCGATCTCGAAGAACCGGCGCGCCTCCGCATTCGCGTACATCGACAGCGATCCACTGCCGGCGGCCATCGCGTGCGCGTACGCCTTCTTCGCGTTGCCGGCCCGGTCGTAGTGCATCGCGATCTCGGCCACGTTGTCGGGCGAACGCAGCTCCATCGCTTCGGCGACGCGCTCGTGAATGCGTGCAAGACGCCGCGGATTGATCGTCCGCCGCACGGCGTCGACGAGCAGCGCGTGCGTGAACGAGAAGTGGCTGCCGGACGCTTCCTGCCACGGCTCGACGACCGCGTGTTCGATACCCTCGTCGAGCGCGTCGAGCACGGCGTCTTCGTCGCCGGCGCCGGCGGCCATCGCGAGATCGACGTCGAAGACGCGACCGATGACCGCCGCCGTATTGAGGATGCCGCGCGTTCCCGGCGAGAGGCGCTCGAGGCGCCGATCCATGAGCCCCGTGAGCGCCTGCGGCAGCTCACTGCGCTCGGCACGAATGCTCCAACGGCCGTGATCGTAGCGCACCGATCCGTCGTCGAGCAGCATGCGCACGAGCTGCGTCGCGAGCAGCGGATTCCCTTCCGAGTTGCGGCGCAGATAGTTGAGGAGGTCGCCGCTCGCTTCGCCGCCGAACACGCCCGACAGCCACTGCTGAAGCTCGAGCTCCGTCAGGCGCGGCAACGGAATTTCGTGGAAGCGCTCGTCGCGCAGCAGGCGATTGCGGCGCGACAGCGCATCGCCGCGAATGTCCTCGGTGCGCATCGTCAGGCAGACCAGCATGCGCTCGTGCTGGAGCTGCGACATCACGTGCTCGAGGACGTCCCACGTCGCCGAGTCCGACCACTGCATGTCGTCGAGCAGGATGACGAACGGACGCGCCGTCGCCGCAAGGCGCAGATACGCGACAATTTCGTCGAACAGCGTGTACTTGTTGCCTGATGGTTGCGACGCGGTGCCGCCGAGCGCGGGAACAAGTCGCGGCAGCTCGCGCCAGTCCGTTTCGCCGACCGCGCCAAGTTGGTGAACCGCGGAAATGACTTCGGCCCACGGCGCGTACGGTGGCTTCGCGTCTGCTTCGCTGCAGCGGCCCGACACGAGCGATCCCGCCCGCATGCGCACCTCGGCCGACAGGCGCTTGATGAGCGTCGATTTTCCGACGCCCGCTTCGCCGACCACCGAGACGAGCTGCGGTCCGTGCTCCAGACAGGTGTCGAGCATGCGAATGAGCCGGTCCAGCTCCTCTTCACGCCCGACGAACTGCTTGAGGTTGACCTTGGGTTCCTTCGCCGACTCTTCACTCTCGTCGGAGGTGACGACCGTGTCGCGGCCGCGGCGCTTCGCTTCGTACAACGCGCGGTCGGCGGCCTCGAACAGCCCGTCGAACTCGTGATGGTCCGCCCGCGCGCCCGCGACGCCGATCGAGAGCGATACGGAGATCGACCCCGACCGCTCGCGCAACGGCACCGCGTTGCGGCGCACCGTGCAGCGGATGCGTTCGGCGATCTCCGCCGCTTCGACAACCGACGTGTGAGGCAGCAGAATGACGAATTCGTCACCGGCGTAGCGGCCGATGACACCCGTCGACGCGGCGAGCTCGCGCAACGTACCGGCGACGACTTTGAGCACCGCATCGCCCATCAAGTGGCCATGCGAGTCATTCACATGCTTGAATTCGTCGACGTCGATGACGATCAGCGACACCGTGGCGAACGGCCCGCGCTCGGCGAGCACCTTGTTCGCGATGTCGACGAACGGCCGGCGGGTGAGGAGACCGGTAAGGTCGTCGCTCGGACCGGAGACCGCGAATTCCTTGACGTCCGCGCGATCGGACGGCTGCGATTCGACGACCGCGCGCTGGCGCATGGAAGGCGCGCGCGTCTTCATGAGATCTTCGAATTGCGTGAACAGCTCGGGATCGAACTGCTTGCCGACGTCGGAGCGCATGATGTCCATCGCCGAGTCGTGCGACAGCGCGCCCTTGTACGATCGCTTCGAGGTCAGCGCGTCGTAGACGTCCGCGATGCACAGCATGCGCGCGGCGCGCGGAATCGCATCGCCCGCGAGCTGGTCGGGATACCCCATGCCATCCCACCGCTCGTGATGCGACCGCACCATCGGAATGACGTCGCCCGGAAAGTCCATGTCGGCGAGCATTTCGACGCCGGCGACGGGGTGCCGCTTGACCAGCTCCCATTCGTCCGGCGAGAGCTTGCCCGGTTTGTTCAAGACTTCTGATGGGATGATCAGCTTGCCGACGTCGTGGACCGTGGCGCCGATGCGGAACCAGAACAGCTCGCGCGGCGCCAGGCCGGCACGCAACGCCAGCGCGCACGCCAGATCGGCCACGCGCTCGCAGTGACCCTGCGTGTAGTGGTCCTTGGATTCGATCGACGCCGACCAGTTGCGCACCACGTCCAGGAAGTGCTTCTCCAGACGGCCGTTGCGGCGATCGATGTCGGCCAGGTCGCGCTTGGCGCTCAACTGGCTGAAGATGCGGTGGCCGCGATTGAGGTGCATCAGCGCGTCGCGATGCCGCCCCTGCTTGCGACAGAGCTCCGCATGCTCGCGCGCTGTTTCCGCCGACAGCAGCAGATCGCGGCGTTCGACGGCGATCTCCTGCGCGCGCTTGAGATGCTCTTCGGACACGGCGAGCTCGCCGAGCTCGCGCGCGACGGTGCCCAGGTGCTTCTCGATCTCGCCGCGACCGACCGGATCGCTCGTCTGCTTCGTGAGTGTGCGGGCGAGCTCGCAGGTAGAACGCGCCGCCTGGAAATCGCCGCGCGCGATATCCAGCTCCGCGCGATTCACTTCGATGAGGATGCGCGCCGGAATGTCGCCGATGGCGTCGGCGATCTGCGCCGCTTCCTCGAAGGCGCGCGACGCATCATCCCACCGCTCGAGATCCGTGCACAACATGCCCATGTTGTTCAGGGCCTTGAGGATCTCCTTCGGCGCGCCGAGCGTGCGGAACTCCGCGAGGCTCGTTCGATAATAGCGCAGCGTCTTGTCGTGATCGCCGCGCACCATGGAGATCACGCCGAGGTTGAGCGCGGTCATCGCCGCGAGGCGCGTTTCTCCGGCGTCGATCGCGTGCGAGCGCGCATCGATGTACAGCGCTTCGGCGCGCTCGTAGTCGCCGTCCTGCTGGTGAACGATCGCTTTGATGTTGATGGCGTAGCCCAGCGCGCCGGGATCGCCGACCAGCTCGGCCACGGCGATCGCGGCCTCGAGGCAGTCGAGCGCCGCCTCCATGTCGGCGTCGGCGACGTGCGAGTGCGCGATCCAACGCAGCAGCGAAGACGCAAGCTTGCCGTCCTCCGCGCGGCGCAGGGAGTGCAGCGCCCGCTCGTACATCGAGCGCGCGTCGTCGCGGCGGCCCTCGCGATCCGCGAGTTGCGCCTGCTGAATCAGGATGTCGACCGAGGGCTTCATCGTCTCTCGGAATCCCAGTCTCGGGTGGGGTAGCCCAGAAACACCAAGTGAGGAGACGTGCGAAACCGCCACGCCTCCTCACTCAGTATCGGCAGCAATCAGCCCCAAGCCAGCATGTAGCCGGAGAAATGCCAAATTTGGAGCTCGGCCTCGCCGAGGATGCTATCGATGGTGGCGTTCAGCGTCTCGTTCACGAATGACACGCCGCCGAACGGATCGAGCTGCGAGTCATCAGCGAAGTACGCGCCGATTATATTCCCACCGGACTTGCGGATGGTGCCCCGCAGGTCCTGTCGCAGTACGAGCGGAACGCTGAATTTCGTTCCGTGTGGCTCAAAGTTGTACGCGACCAGCTTGCCGCCGGTCGACGTGACCGAGAAATGCGTCACCTTGCTCACCGCACCCGGGGGCACGACGAGGGTCAAGCCCGCCTGAGGAAGGCGCAGCTCACCGCCGAGAGGCCCGATGTCGGCACTCTTCGACGGATGGTCTGGCAGCGTGTGATCCCGGACGAGCGGCGACACAGAGTGAAGCGCGCTGACACCGCCGTGATTTCCACCGTCGCGGTCGAACAGCATCTCGCCGCCGAGATCGACGCAATCCGGATCGTCGGGGCTCGGCATGCAGGGCTGGCCGGAGAACACGTTGTAGCCGCTGAAGTGCTTGATGCGCCGCTCGAGACGGCCGCTCGCCCCATCCCGGAACGTCGTCATCGTCGGATCGGTCACCGACTCGTCGACGCAACCCGACGACGCGGTCACGCAATACAGGATCTTCGCGTCAGGCGAATACGAGACCGCTGGCGCAGTGAACGCAATCACGACCCAGTGATTCGAGTCGGTCGACGGCACGAAGCGCACGTGCTTGTCGAAATCGGTACGGGGGTTGCCCTGCGAATCCAGCCACGCCTTCACGTTGAACGTGATCGGCGCGGTGGCCACCGTACACGGTGCATCCCACTGATCCGGACCATACGTCGACGACGGATCGCAGATCGAGCCCGCGGGAAAGCGAATCTGATTTCCGGCCCCCAGGTAGAACGCCATGTTCTTCGACGGATCAACGGTGATGCTGAACCGGCTCGTGTCGCCGGCCGTCAGATCGGCGGTGTAGCCTCCGCCGTCCACGACGGCGTTGGCCTGCGACGGGTTCTTCGGACTGACCGAGCTGTCGCTGCACGCCGCGAGTGCAGCGGCGACGACCAGGAAGACAGCTCTTGAAAAGCGTTTCATCATAGCCTCCATCGGCAGATGAATGAAAGAGAAGCGTCGTCATCCACGGCTCGCTGCCGTGTATGGACTGCGCGCCTCGAATTATCGGCAGTACCGGACGTATGTGAATTTTAATTCCACTACTGTAACGTTTTGTTGCAGCATGTCACGTTCCGATCCACCGTACTGACTGGTGCGGGTCCCGTCTATGGAATCAGGCCCATGCGAGCATGTAGCCCGTGCGGACCGCGGTGAGCTCTGCCGGCGTGAGGGCGGTGGCGCCGGCCGGCAGCATGCCGACGTGGCCGACCGTTCCAACGCGGTTGCCGAGCATGTCGCCGCCGCCGTCCACGCAGTCCGGATTGTCCGGGCTGGGCATGCAGGGCTGGCCCGAGAACACGTTGTAACCGCTGAAGTGCTTGATGCGGCGCGTGAGGTGACCGGTGACCGGATCCTTCACGGTCGCCATCGTCGGATCGGTCTTGGCTTCGTCGACGCAACCAGACGTCGGCGTCGCGCAATACAGAATCTTCGCGTTCGCACCGGCCGATGCGCCGTAGTCGGTGAACGACAACATCACCCACTGCGCCGGATCGAGCGACGGCACGAACCGCAGATGCTGGTCGAAATCCACGCGCGGGTGGCCCTGCGAATCGAGCCACGCCTTCGCCTTCACGGCGACCGTGTTGCGCGCCGGCGTACACGGCTTGTCCCACTCGGTCGGACCGTACGTCGATGTCGTTGGGTCGCACACCGAATGAGCCGGGAAGGTGACCCAGTTGCCCGCGCCGAGGTACACGAACGATGCGCGCTCCGAATTGATCGACACGGTGAATCGAATCGTGTCGGTAGAGGTCAGGTTGGCCGTGGCGCCGTTGCCTTCGATCGCGTTGGCCTGCGTACCGGCCTGCGAAGGCGCCGACATCACGGCGCTGTCACTACAGGCAGCCAGCAAACCGGCTCCCGCGACCAACAGGGTCCTGCTCCCAAATTTCATCATCAAAGCCTCCGTCGGCAGTTGATCGATCGTTCCAGTTGCACGCCATCTCACGGCATTCGTGGGTAGACCATGCGACTCGGATTATCGGCTGAAGAATTTTCCGATGAATTTTTTCGCGCACGGTGGAACAGATCGTTACTCACTGTCACGGAACGGCCCATCACACCTCTGCCAACGGGCGACTGGGCAAAAAAACGGGCTCCCGTTCGGGAGCCCGCCTTTCATTCACTACGCCACGAAACTGCCTTGGAAAACTCGATTCAGTACGAGGTGAATTGCGTGTGGTGCTCGTGTTGCCGTGGTGCCGTGTTACGCCCAGGCGAGCATGTAGCCCGTTTTCACCGACGCGACCTGCGTCATCGGCGTGAGCGCGGCCGACGCGGTCGGACCAACACCGCTCGACTTCTTGACCGACGCGCGGTTCCACAGCATGTCGCCGCCCAGATCGATACAATCCGGATCGTCGGGGCTCGGCATGCAGGGTGAGCCCGAGAACACGTTGTAGCCGCTGAAGTGCTTGATGCGGCGCTGGAGACGGCCGCTCGACGGATCGACATACGTCGCCATCGTGGGATCCGTCACGGACTCGTCCACGCAGCCCGACGACTCACTCGTGCAGTACAGGATCTTCGCGTTCGCCGTGGTGGCGGCCGCGGTCAGCGCGATCACGACCCAGTGATTCGGATCGCTCGACGGCACGAAGCGCACGTGCTTGTCGAAATCGGTGCGGGGGTTGCCCTGCGAATCCAGCCACGCCTTCACGTTGAACGTGATCGGCGCGGTCGCGGGTGTACACGGTGCATCCCACTGATCCGGACCATACGTCGACGACGGATCGCAGATCGAGCCCGCGGGAAAGCGGACTTCGTTACCCGCGCCCAGATAGAACGCCATGTTCTTCGACGGATCGACGGTGAAGCTGAACCGCGAGGTGTCGTTCTGGGTCAGGTCGGCCGTGAAGCCGCCACCGTACACGACGCTCTGCGACGTCGACGACTGGCTCTTCGGCGCTACGGTGCTGTCGCTACAGGCGGCCAAACCACCAGCAAGCAGCACGAGCAGGGTTTTACTCACATTCTTCATCAAAGCCTCCATCGGCAGTTGAATGATCGTTCGACTCGCGTTTCAACCCAGGAAGGTCATGGGTAGACTCCGCGCCTCGGATTATCGGCCGACACCGGGCTTCGTGAATTCTTTCCGGCCACCCGCAACACATCGTTCCAACCTGCAACGAACTGCCGCAGGGCGTGCCATTTGCACCTCGCGTTCGACGACTCAGGAGCGCCCGTGAAGATCATTCTCTTGTCCGACGATTCCATCCGTCTCGAGCCCACGCCGGGCCCCATGACCATCGAGGCGCCGTCCGCCGATCAGAGCTATTCGCCCTTTCATATGATGGCGAGCGGCCTGGCCTACTGTACGTTCTCCGTGATGTACGCATGGGCCGAGCACGCACGGCTCGACGCGAGTGATCTCACCGTCGACGTCGCCTGGACGTTCGCCGACGACCCGCATCGCGTTGGGACCTACGCCCTGCGATTCAACTGGCCCACGCTTCCCGCCAATCGCCTCGGCGCCGCGAAACGCGTCGCGGAGATGTGCACCGTCCATGCGACACTCCAACACCCGCCTACGATCAGCATCGACGGCGTCGCGGCGATTTCGGACACGGCGACACAACATGTGCAACATGTTCAACATGTGCAGGCCGACGGCACCGAGCCGGTCGCCGCGGAGCCAAACACGTGAGGACGGTTCCCGTCGTTCGATTCACGATTGCCGGAGAGATGGACGCGTCGACCGGTCTCGGACGTCCATACACGTGCGTGTACGATGGCACGTGCAAGGTGTGCACGCGTCTCGCGACTCTTCTAAAGAAGTGGGATCGTCAACGCGCGATCGAGATCGTGCCGTCGCAAGCGCCGGGCGTGATGGCACGCTTCCCGTGGATTCCCGCCCGCGCCTACGCCGAAGCGCTGCAGCTCATCGGACCCAACGGGCGCACCTGGCAGGGCGCCCCGGCGGTCGAGCAACTGCTCGAGATCCTGCCGAAGGGTAAATTGATAGCCTGGTTATTCAAGATTCCTTATGTTCGCGTGCTCGCCGACAAGGTCTACCGCTGGTTCGCGCGCAACCGCTCCCGCCTCGGCTGCGGCGAACATTGTCAATCGCGGCCGCTCGACGTGGCGTTTCGCGATAATTGAGCGTCGAGCGACTTCGCCCACTCGTCGACGACCTCGAGCTCGCGCGCGCTGAGCGCCTCGACCAGTGTTTGCACGCCACCGTGCGTGCCGCCCGCCGCATCCGCCACACGCTGCGCCAACGTCGTCCAGGACGCCGTCTGCACCCAGTCACCGACCGTGCGCAGCAGCACCTGATCGATCATCGACGCCGAACGATCGTAGACCTGAATCTCGAACCGCAGTGCATCATCGCGCGGCTCGACGAGGAAACGCACCGCTCCTGCGATCGGGTGTCCCGCGACGGTCAGCAGCGTGACGCGGCGATCCATCACTTCGCCGACACGCACCTGTACGTGTCCGCGCACCGGGATGTCGAGCGTCAGCGTCTCCCCTTCCACGATCTCCGTGGACGCACCCGGCTCAGCGCTCAGTGCGATCATTGACGGCAGCAGTTCGCCCAGATGCGTTCGAACGAATTCGAACAGTGCGTCGGAGTCGTATCGCGAACCGCGAATGTCGATCCAGAAGCGTTTGCGCGTGAGCGGCCCAACGCCGTCCGACGGCAGTTGCGTGAGCTGCTCGTCTGCGAGACGACGCAATCCATCCTGCAGTGACGTCGGGGTGATGCCGAAGACGTCCGTCAGCGCATTCGGTTGTTCCGGAGGAATCACGTTGCCGTCGCTGAGCATCGCGAGTTGCTCGTCGTTGAACGCGACGTCGACGCCGACCGCGTCGAGCGCACGCATCGCCCACGACGCGATCACTTCCGGCATCGGCGCCTGCATCACATCGCGACCCGTGATCGACCGCAGCCGCGTGACCAGATCGTTTTGCGACGTGACGTCCGTTCCCGCCACGTCGAGCACCTGACATCGAATGTCGCTGCGCTCGAGCGCGACGACGAGCGATTCGGCCAGGTCCTCGTGCCAGATAGGCTGAAAGCGCTGGTTGCCGTCGCCGATCGTGGGAATGATGGGCAGCGTGCGCACCATACGCAGCAGAACCGAGAGATGCTCGTCCCCGGGTCCGTACACCGCGCCCGGCCGAACGACGAGCCAGTCGCGCGTGAACGTTTGCACGACGCTTTCGGCGACGAGCTTCGATTTGTGATACGCCGACGTTCCGCGCTCGGCGCCGAGCGACGAGACGTAGACGAGCTTCCGCACGCCGGCGCGTTCGCTTTCCATCACGACGTAGCGCGTGCCGTCGATGTTGACTGACTGAAAGGTGACGGCCGGCGGCTGCTCGTCGAGGATTCCCGCGATGTGCAGCACCGCGTCGCAGCCCTCTGCTGCACCGTGGATGGATTCGTGGTTGGAGACGTCGCCCGCCCAGCCGGTCACGCCCTCGGGCCACCATCTCTGGTCGCGTCCGGCACGCCGGGAGAGCACCCGGACCTCATACCCTCGCCGGATCAGCGCCCGTACTGCCGAGTCCCCTATGACGCCCGTCCCGCCGGTCACCAAAACCTTCATATCGACCTTGTCTGTAAGTGCAGAACGGGTGGCAGGTTAGATGCCATTCTGCTGAGCTGTGACAACCCGGGGTCGAATCCGTCCTTGAATGGTATGGCGCGATGTAGCGCCGGGCCCTCCGTACCGACACTTGGTTGTTGATGCGCCTAAAACGTTTAATTGTCCCGCTGGTAGCCGCCGCTGTCCTTGCTGCGTGTTCACATGGCTCCTCGGGCACCGTCACATTCGGAGCGGCTGGTCCGTTCAGTCAGGCTTACGGAATCGCGAACAAGCACGGCATCGAGCTCGCGGTCGAGCAGATCAATGACTCCCCCGCCTGGTCGGGTGGCCGCAAGCTGCAAATCGCCTTCGTCGATGATTCGGGCAGCGGCGTTCAAGCGAGCGCCGTCGCGTCGAAATTCGTCGACAGCACGCGCATCGTCGCGGTCGTCGGCCATGTGAACTCCGGCGCGATGGTGTCGGCCGCGCACGTGTACGACGGCCATCTCGCCGCGGTCGCGACCACCGCGACGTCGCCGGCGCTCACCGGCATTTCGCCGTGGGCGTTCCGAGTCATTACGAGCGACTCGACGAACGGCATGACGATCGCGCAATACGTGAACAAGCTGGGCCGTAAACGCGCCGCGGTGCTGTATGAGAACAATCCATACGGCCGCGGACTCGTCGACAGCTTCCGGCGGAATTACAGCGGACAGATCATCAGCATCGATCCGATCGACGAAGGCGCCGACCAAAGCTTCGAGCCTTTCGTCAGCTACTACAAGCGCGAGCACGCGGACGTTGTCTTCGTCGCGGGCACCGATGGATCAGGCGTCGCCTTCCTCAAGGAAGCGCGCCGCCAGCAGCTCTCCGCCGATCTCGTCGGCGGCGACGGCTGGCAGACCGTCGCGACCGATAGCGCGGTGAAGCCGCTTACCGAAGGCATTTACGTCGGCGCGCCATTCAGCGCGCAGGATCCTCGGCCCGAGGTGAAGACGTTCGTCACCGCTTACAAGGCGAAGTACCACGAGCTTCCGGACGGCAACGCCGCGCTCGCGTACGACGCCACGAAGTTGCTGGCGCAGGCGGTGGAGAAAGTTGGGCCCGACCGCAAGAAGATTCGCGATTATCTCGCCGGGCTCACCGAGCAGTCCGCGTATCACGGCGTGACGGGCACGATTCGGTTTCGCCCCGACGGCGATCCCGTCGGGAAAGGCATCGTGATGACGCGCGCGCATCAGGGCGTGCTGCAGGTGGAGTCGGGTCAATGAGCTTTCTCGAACGTTTCAACTTGAATTCGATTCGTACGCGCCTGTGGCTGGGCTTCGGCGTGCTCGTGGCGATTCTGTTCGTCGCGGGCGTGGTCTCGCGCCGCACCTTCGACAGCATGTCGGCGACGATCACGCAATCGCTCGCCGAAGTGCAGACCGAGTCGCAGCTCGCCAATCAACTCTCGGCCGACGTCGCGAAGACCATCGACGCCGGCAACCGCTACATCGATTCGCGCGACACCGCGTCGGAGAGCGCCTTCCGCCGTTACGGCTGGGCCGCGCACGACGTGCAGCGCAAGATGAACAGCCTGCCCGGGCAGAACTCCGCCGAGCTGGCGATCGTCGCCGCGATCGATACCAAGCTGTCGTCGATCGAAGTCGACTTCGCACGCGGCCACCGGCTGGCCGATCTGGGCCGCGCCGACGACGCGCGCAAGGCCGCGGCGCACGCGCAGGAGTCGACGGACAACCTGCTCACGAACATCGAACGCCTTGGCGACATCAAGGCGAAGAAGGTGGACGCCGCGCAGCGCGATCTCGCGTCCGAAGCGCGGCGCCGGTCGAATACAATGCTGCTCTTGCTTTCGGTCGCGCTCGTGCTGGCGATCGTCATCGTGGCGTACACCGTTCGCCGCATCGGCGAGCCGCTCGATCTGCTCGTGTCGCACGCGCGTCGCTTGAGCGAAGGCGACTTGTCGAGCCGTGAGAACGGTGCGATGCCGGGCGAATTCAGCATTCTCGCGTCGGCGATGAATCACACCGGTGAATCGCTGTCGCGCGTGGTATCGTTTGCCGCAAAGACCGCGGAGGAAGTCTCGAGCTCCGCGCACGATCTCGCGTCCGTCTCGGAGCAGATCTCCCTTTCGGCGACCCAGATGGCGAGCGCCATGACGGAAGTCTCACAGGGCGCCGAAACACAAGTGCGACAGTTGCGCACCGTGGACGAGACGCTGCAGGTGATTCGCGAAGCGGCCGACGGCGTGAAAGCACGCTCGGTGGAGGTGACAGATCTGGCGCGCAGCATCGAAGGCGCCGCGCAGGCCAAGCGCATGGAGATCGATCGCGCGCTCGGGATTCTCGTCGACGTGAAGCACAGCGTCGAGAGCGCGGCGGGCGAGATTCGCGCGCTCAACACGACCGTCGCCGACATCAATCGCTTCGTGGCGTCGGTGGGACAGATCGCCGATCAGACGAACCTGCTCGCGCTGAACGCCGCGATCGAGGCGGCCCGCGCGGGCGATGCCGGCCGCGGCTTCGCCGTGGTGGCGGACGAAGTGCGCAAGCTCGCCGAACAATCGCAAAAGGCGGCGGACGACATCGTCTCGATGACGGGCGTCGTCACGTCGCGCGTGACACTGAGCACGCGGGCGATGGAATCGAGCGCGGGGCGCGTGGGTGAAATCGAACGCGTGTCGCGCGACATCGACGATGCGTTGCGCACCATCTCGGACGCGGCCGAGCGCACGCGCGTCGCGGCGGTGGGCGTCACGGGTGCCGCGGAAGCGAACGCGTTCGCGGTGACCGGTGCGGCGAGCAGTCTCGAGACGATCGCCAAGACAGCCGAGGAGCATGCGGCCGCCGCCGAGCAGATCAGCGCGTCGACGCAGGAACAGTCGGCGGCGTGCGAGCAGATGACGTCCGCGTCGAACATGCTGCTGCATGGCTCGACGCAGCTGCGCGAGCTCGTCGGCGGACTTCGCACCTGAGACCTGTCGTTGTGGCCGCGGCGCTCGCGTGTTGGATCGCGCGCACGGCGGTCGCACAACGCGGCACGCGCGATCCGATCGCGGATGAAGCGGATTCCGTCGCACGCGTCGCGGGCTATGCGGTCCCTCTGCGCAGCGCGCCGATCGCGACGGGCGATCTCGAGATTCGTGCGTACATCGGATTCGGGATCATGATTCCTGAAAACTTCATTCGCATTCGACGCCATGCCGACGAAGTCACCGGTGCGCTCGTCCTGGGGTGGCCGGGAACGACTCCGCGGTTCGACGTGCCGGACGATCCCGAACGTCCGATCGCGCAGCACGATCAGGAAGTTTGGACGGCGGCGATGCGGAACCGCGCGAAGGAGTTCGGCTGCAGCGACGCGGTGCGCGGCGGATGGGTGGAGACGTGCGTCGTGGAGCCCAAACGCCCAGTCGATTGGACGTCGGCGCTTGCCGAGTTGCGGTCGGGGGGTATTCTGACGCTGCCGCAACAGCCGTCGCGGCTTGGGCTGGACGGGACGACGCTCTATGTCGAGATTCGCGACGGCTCGAAGTACCGCGCCTACAGCTATTGGACGCCGGACGAGAAGAGCGGCGACGCGAACGACCGGGCGGCGGCGCGGGTCATGGATCGGTTGCTTCGGCTGTTCGACTAGATCGGACGGCCGAGCAACAAATAAGAACGACACGATCTGACCACGTCTGACCAAACCGGCAAACCATGGTGTCCCGATCTCGTCGGATGTGGTCAGATCTTGTCGTTTTTTATTATTTTGTTATTACGAACTACTTACTGCTGACACCGCGCTTTCGGATCACCGACCGCATGATCCACCTTCGGCCGATGATCCATGTCGGCCACGTAATTCCCCACCCGATACATGAAATTCCCGATCTTCGCCATGTGCGGATAGTCGATGTACTCCGGCTCGTCCGTCACCTGGTGATAGTCGCCATGCAATCCCGTCGTCACGAACACGATCGGAATGCCGTAGCGCGCGTAGTTGAAGTGATCGCTCCGGCAGTAAATGTTCTCCGGATGCCCGTTCGCGTCATACTGATAGTCGAACACGAACGGCGGCTTCTCCGTCTCGTTCAGCGTCTCGATCAAGTCGCCCAGCTCCGTCGACACGCGGCGTGAGCCGACGAGTTGCAGGTAGTTCGGGCCACCCTCGAACAAGTCCGTCGCCGCGCCGCGGCCCACCATGTCCATGTTGAGCTGCGCCACGATCGAATCGCGCGGCACCGGCGGATGATCGGTGATGTACTGCGACCCCCACAAGCCCTTCTCTTCACCGACGTGCCACACGAAGAGCATCGAGCGCTTCGTGTTCGGCTTCTCCTTCGCGAAACGCTCCGCGATCTCGAGCAGCGTCACCGTGCCCGAGCCGTCGTCGTCCGCACCGTTGTTGATCGAATCGGCGCGAATACCGCCGTTCGCTTTGCGCACGCTGTCGAGATTGACGTGAATCGCCGCGATCTGCGCGTTGAGCGAATCCAAGTGCGCCGCCTGCGGCGCCGTCGCCGGACCACAGTTCTGCTGCTGCCGTCCGCCGCAGATGTGATGCTCGAGATTGTACAGCGCGATACGCTCGCGAATCGGATACGCCGCCTGGTTGAACAGATGCAGCGAGTCGTGATCCACCGCACCCTGCGCGCGAATGCCGATGTGGTCATTGTGGGCACCCATCGCCACCCACTCGTTCTTCAGCCTGGGATCGTGCCCCTCGTACGCCGCGACGACGTTCCGCGCCGGCGCCGGCGTATCGATGAACTTGATGTTCGCCGAGATCGATTTGCCCGTCGCGCCCTTGGTTGCCGCGTCGAGCGACGTCCCAAGGAGTTGCTCCGCGGCGTGACGCGAGAGCGTGATTGTCGGCGGCGCCGACGCATCCGACGGCTCGGGCTCGAGCCGAACGCTGCCTTCGCGCGGATGCAGCGCGTTCTGTACCAGCGTGGGCGACAACTCGTCCATCACGGTGATTGTGGCCGCCGCGCCATTGGCGTTGGCGGCTCCTCGACCAAACGCGCCGCGTCCTCCGAACCCGCCGCGCCCCGCGTTCGCCGGCTGCCGCAGCAGCTCGATCTTTCCCCGTGCCTGATCGCTGCCCAATGGTGTTCCTTCGCCGGCAACGCCGCCGTACACCACGACCGCACTCGGAAACGCACCGGTGTTGCCGCGGCCCGGACTGGCGATGAAATCCGTTCCCGCGTGCAGCGTCACGCCGTCGGCGATGATCGTCGAGCTGGGATCGAGCGCGGAGCGAATCACGGGCACGTTCTGGAAGTACGTGCCGTTGTCGCCCATCGGCTTGAGGCCGAGCGCCCGAAGCTGCGCGGCGATGTAGTTCGTTGCTTTCACGTGACCGCGCGTGCCGGTCTCCCGGCCTTCCATCGAATCCGCGGCATAGATGTACAACCGCGTTTTGAGGTCGTTGGCGGTGATGGCCGCGGTGGTCGGCTGCGACGCACGAGTGCGCGGTTGTGTCTTCGGATTTTGCGCCAACAGCGCCGCGGGAACAGCGACGAGCGTTGCGCCGAATATGCGGAAGGAGTGCATGCGATAGGTGATGAGAGTTGGCCGATGGGCGGGTCAGCCCGGTAACACTAACTTATGTACGGGCCGCGCTCGGGTGCCGCTGCGTGCGCGTCGATGTTTCGCCCAAGGCCCATCGCCCATCGCCCATCGCCCATCGCCCATCGCCCAACACGCAATGCACATCGAAACCCTTGCGGTGCACGCCGGCCACGGAATCGACGCGGCCACGGGCGCCGTTACACCGGCGATTCAACTCTCCACGACCTTCGGCCGCGAAGCCGACGGCAGCTCGCCGGCCGGCTACCTCTACTCGCGATACACGAACCCCAATCGTGCCGCGCTCGAGCAATGCCTGACGCAGCTCGAAGGCGGCGCCGCCAGCGCTGCATTCTCTTCGGGCTCCGCGGCGACGATGACGATGCTCCAGGCCATCGGCCCCGGCGCGCACGTCATTCTTCCGGACGATGCGTACTTCGGCTCGATCAAGCTCGCGCGCGAGGTGCTCGGCCCCTGGGGCATGGATGTGTCGACCGTCGACATGACGAATCTCGACGCGGTGCGCGGCACGATGAAACGGTCCACCCGACTGATCTGGATCGAGACGCCGTCGAACCCATTGCTGCGCGTCGTCGACATCGAAGCGATCGCCGACATCGCGCGGCGCGGCGGCGCGGTCACCGCGGTCGACAACACGTGGGGCACGCCGGTATTGCAACGTCCCCTGCAACTTGGCGCCGATGTCTCGATGCACTCGACGACGAAATACCTCGGCGGCCATAGCGACGTCCTCGGCGGCGCCCTGGTGTTTCGCGAGAATGGTGAGCTGTATCAAAAAGTGAACTCGATTCAAATGCTCGGCGGCGCGGTGCCGTCACCATTCGAGTGTTGGCTCACCATGCGCGGCATTCGCACGCTGCCGCTGCGAGTGAACGCACAGAGCGCGACCGCGCACGCGCTGGCCGAGTTTCTCTCGGCACAACCGAAGGTCGAGGCGGTGCATTATCCGGGACTCGTCACGCATCCCGGCCACACGATCGCGTGCCGGCAGATGCGCGGCTTTGGCGGCATGCTCTCCGTGCAAGTCGGCCGTTCGCAGGAGGAGTCGATCGCCATCGCGAAACGTCTCCAGCTCTTCACCTACGCGACGAGCCTCGGCGGCACGGAGAGCTTGATCGAGAATCGCGCGTCGGTCGAAGGTCCGGCCACGCGCGCGCCGCAGAATCTGCTGCGCGTGTCGATCGGCCTGGAGCACGTCGACGATCTGCGCGCCGACTTCGAGGCCGCGCTGAGCTGATGTCCGACGCACGAAAAGCGGTGTTGCTCCTGAGCGGGGGACTGGATTCGACGACGCTGCTCGCCTACGCGCTCGAGGAAGGATTCGACGTGCACGCAATGACGTTTCGCTACGGCCAGCGCCACGCGACCGAGATCGAATCGGCGCGCCGCGTCGCCGCGCGATACGATGTCCGCGATCACGTGGTCGCGGACATCGATCTGCGCACGTTCGGTGGATCGGCGCTGACGAACACCGCGATCGATGTGCCGAAGGATCGCGACGTGAGCGTGCACGAGACAGGAATTCCCATCACCTACGTTCCGGCGCGCAATACGATCTTTCTGTCGTTCGCGCTGGCGTGGGCCGAAGTGCTTCAGGCGGGCGACATTTTCATTGGCGTGAATGCGCTCGATTACTCGGGCTATCCCGACTGTCGGCCCGAGTACATCGCCGCCTACGAGCGCATGGCGAATCTCGCGACGCGCGGCGGAGTCGAGGGGACGAACCCCGTGCGCATTCAGACGCCGCTCATCGATCTCACGAAGGCGCAGATCATTCGGATGGGACTCGAGCTCGGCGTCGATTACTCGATCACGCAGAGCTGCTACGATCCTGATGCAACGGGTGCCGCGTGCGGTCACTGCGATGCATGCCAGCTGCGCTTGCGGGGTTTCGCCGAGGCGGGAGCGAAGGATCCCGCGAGGTACGCTGGCTGAGATGTATACCGTCAAGGAAATCTTTTACACGCTGCAGGGCGAAGGCGCGAACGCGGGACGCCCGGCGGTGTTTTGCCGCTTCGCCGGCTGCAATCTCTGGACGGGCCGCGACTCCGATCGCGGCACGGCGATTTGCGATTTCTGTGATACCGACTTCGTCGGCGTCGGGCCGGACGGCGGCAAGTTCGCGACCGCCGACGACCTTGCGCGCGCCGTCGCGGAGCGATGGCCCGACGTGTCTCAGGGTCGCCCGCTCGTGGTGTGCACCGGCGGCGAACCGCTCCTGCAGCTCGACGAGGCGGCGATCGATGCGCTGCACGAACGCGGCTTCGAGGTCGCCGTCGAGACGAATGGAACGCAGCCACCGCCCCGCGGCCTCGACTGGATTTGCGTGAGCCCCAAGGCGCGCGCGCCGCTCGTGCTCACCCGCGGCAACGAGCTCAAGCTCGTCTTTCCACAGCCCGGCATCGACCCCGCCCGCCTCGAGTCGCTCGACTTCGAGCAGTTCTATCTGCAGCCGATGGACGGCCCCGACGCCGAGGCGAATACGCGTGCCGCGCTCGCGTACTGCATGGCGCATCCGCGGTGGCGCCTCAGCATCCAGACGCACAAGCTGCTCGGCATCCGCTGATTCCGCCCGGGCGATTTGGCCGCCCATGGAAATCACCATACGCGAGTGATGATTCTCACCGCTGGGGCCGATACTCCGGTTAATTGTTGACCCTGCCGCCCGACCGCCGTAGACTCACCAGCGGTAAGCGACCCTAGCGGCAAGTCGCTCGCCCAAGAACCTGCCTGATCGCGGTAGCTGGCCCGGACGTTTGGCCGCACGCAGCCGTTGTCGGTCCTGAGAATCCTCGAATGAGCAATCTGTCGACGAACCCTTTGTCGCGATTGGCGCTCGTGCTTTGCACG
The DNA here is from genome assembly GCA_035606695.1 of Gemmatimonadaceae bacterium. NCBI lineage: Bacteria > Pseudomonadati > Gemmatimonadota > Gemmatimonadia > Gemmatimonadales > Gemmatimonadaceae > Gemmatimonadaceae bacterium. The sequence continues at coordinate 87,093 of DATNEW010000044.1, read as the reverse complement.
ATTGCCGGGCTCAGCCTGCCCGTGCGCGCGAATGCTCAGGCCTCGGGCACGCCGAAACCGTTCGAGGCGTACAGCAACTCGGCGCACGATCTCCGCGACTCGATCGTCGCGCTCGCCCGCGCGCAGATCGGTACGCGTTACAAGCGCGGGGGCACGACCCCCAGGGGCTTCGACTGCAGCGGATTGATCAAATACATCATGGCGGCGCTCAACCTCGACGTGCCGCGCACGGCGCGCCAGCAGGCGGCGGTGGGCCTCGCGGTGAACAAGGACACGAGCCACCTCCTGCCCGGCGACGTGCTGACGTTCGGCAAAGGCAAGAAGGGCGTGAGCCACGTCGGCATCTACATCGGCGACGGCAAGTACATCCACGCCAGCAGCACCGCGGGCAAGGTCATCGAGAGCAAGATCGACCGGCCGTTCTCGCCGCTCATCAAGATGTGGAAGGGCGCGCGTCGCATGTTGTCGCTGGATGATTCCACCGTGACGCCGGTGACGCCGGTGACGCCGGTGACGCTGGCCGCGAAGGGCGGCGGCGCCCAGTAAAGCAGGTCATCCTCAGCGCCCAAGGCGCTAAGGATGACAGCGTCTCACGGCCGACGCCGTTCAACCACCCCATTCGAATCGACGACCGCGCCGGTGCGCGGAAAATCGAGCGCGCTCAGCGAATCGATCAACCGAAACGCGCGCCGCGTCGAATCCGCCTCGAGCACGCCCGGCCAGCGTTGCATCGTCGCGCGAAGCTCGGCGCCCGTCACGCGACGATCGGCGTCCACGGTTGCGCACAAGACCGCGCCGCGATTCGTCGGCTCGCGCAGCTTGAACGGTCCGTACGTGATCAGGTTGCCAAGCGAGTAGGCGGCCAGCCGGTCGCCGCGCCACTCGATGGCGCGGAGTACGTGCGGCCCGTGGCCGACGAGGAGCGTCGCCCCGCCCGAGAACGCCGCATTCGCGAACCCCACCGGATTCCCTCGACTCATCTTTAGAAATCGCTCATTAGCATTCCGGGTACGCTGCGCCTTTGGTCCCTCGGCGCCCAGGTGCATCGTGACGATGACTGTTCCCCACCGCTCGACCGCCCGCGCCACGTGGCGCCGCACCGCGGCGAGATCGCGCGCATCGGGCGTCGTCGTATCGGTATGGAAGCCGAGGAAGGCAATGGTGTCGCCGGACGGCAGGGCGACCGGCGTGGCGAGCGTGTCGGCGCCGGTCACGATGATGCCCGCGGCCGTGAGCGCGGCGACCGTGGAATCGCGGCCCTCTTCGCCCGCATCGCGCGAGTGGTTGTTCGCGACGTTGCCGACGATGATCACCGAGCTGTCCGCGATGCGCCGAAGCGCCATCGCCGCCGCCGGCGGCTGCCGGAACGCAAAGCAGCTCGTCGAGCGCGGCCCGCACTTGGCCGGCGCCGGCCCCGAGCCGATGGCACCCTCGACGTTGAGCAGAATGACGTCCGCGCCGGCGAAGAACGGCTTGAGCGCCGGCGCCAGGCTGTCGGGATCGGGCCGCTTGCCGTAGAAGCGCCACAGGGTGTCCGCTCCCGCCCGCGCCCACGAGGGATCAAGGTTGGTCCCGAGCGTGACGTCACCGCCCGCGCAAACGCGCACGGGCTTGCTGAGCGGCTTGGGCCGCGGAACGGAGTCCGCCTGCGCACCGAGCGTCGAGCCGAGCGTGCACGCTAAGAGGCCCCGTATCGCGACACGGGACAACCACGCCCAACGCCCATCGCCCATCGCTGATCGCATGAGTCAACCTATTTCCCGTCCGAGTTGTCTCATAGAGTCTGAAGCGGAAAGCAGGCGGATAGCAGCCCGCGTGAAACCGGGTCACTGCTTCTTCCGTCAGGACTGTTCGGTTGTGGGACATGCAATCCCACAGACGAGCAAGCACCAAGCGGGACAGTTTGCGAAAACACGTCGTAAGTTGTTGCGGCAACGTGCGTTATCTGCTTATCGCGAGCGGCATGGTCCTTCCTTAAGCCACCTTGTAGTCGAATAGGCGAAAACGCCATTCGAACCCGGTCCACGCCACCCGCCCCCAATCGCACGAGAAGTCACCTTGGACATCAAGCGCGAACCCCCCAAAAAGACCAAGAAGTTCATCGCGTATGGCGCCGGCGTCGTCGGCATCGTCGCCGTCTCGGCGTTCGTGAGCCGTCTCAAGCCCGCGGCGCCGCCCGTCGAGCGCGGCACGCTCTGGATCGACACCGTGAAGCGCGGACCGATGACGCGAGACGTCAACGCGCCGGGCACGCTCGAGCCGGAGTACGTCCGCAACGTCACCGCCCTCACCAGCGGCCGCATCGAAGGCCTGCCGCTCAAGCCTGGCGCCACCGTCAAGGCCGGCGATCTGCTCGTCGCGATGAGCAACCCCGACGAAGAGATCAAGCAGCTGCAGGACGAACAGCAGCTCAATCAGTCGGTTGGCGCGCTCGCCCAGCTCAAGACGACGCTCCATCAGCAGATTCTGGGGCAGGAAGGTGTCGTCGCCACCATGCGCACGCAGTACAACAACGCGGTGCGCCTCGTGGCGGTGCAGGACTCCCTCGCCAAGAAGAACCTCGCGTCGGCGAATGACGTCGCATCGGCGCGTGACAACGTGGTCGAGATGAAGCAGCGTCTCGACATCGAGCAGAAACGGCTCGACGACGTGAACGCGTCGGAGTCGACGCAGATCAAGCTCCAGGAAGATCAGATCGAGAGCCTGCGCCGCATTCTCAACGAGCAGAAGAACCGGGTCGCGTCGATGAACCTGAGCGCGCCCGATGGCGGCCAGCTTCAGAGTCTTGGCAATCCGCCGCTCGAGCTGGGCCAGTACGTGAACGCGGGCAGCGTCGTCGCGCGCATCGTGCAGCCGGGCAAGCTCAAGGCGGTGCTGCGCGTGCCGGAGAATCAGGCGAAAGACGTCGTACCCGGGTTGCCGGCGTCGATCGATCTCCACAACAACACGGTCGTGAAGGGCCACGTCACGCGTACCGACCCGTCGTCGGTCGCCGGCACGGTCACCGTCGAAGTTTCGATCGAAGACGCGCTGCCCGCGGGCACGCGCTCTGACCTCGCGGTCGACGGCACGATCACGCTCGAACGCATTCCGAACACGTTGTTCATCGGCCGTCCGGGCTTCGGTCAGGCGGAAAGCTCGGTCGGCATCTTCAAGGTGCTGCCGGGCAAGGGCGAAGCGGTGCGCACGACTGTGATGCTCGGCCGCGCGTCGGTGAACACGATCGAAGTGAAGAGTGGTTTGCAGGTCGGCGACAGCGTCATCATCTCGGACATGTCGCAGTTCGACAACACGAATCGCGTACGCATCAAATGACCGCGCGCTCGCGCGCGGTCATCCTGAGGCGCTGGTGCTCCAGGCCGAAGGATCTCCGTACTTCCTGTAAGACAGTTTCCCCCAACCCTCCGAGAGCTCCCCATGGCTACTGAGTCCGCATCCTCGTCACCGGCCGGCTTCTCCGCGAGCACGAACAACCAGCCGCTGATTCGCCTGAACGGGATCAAGAAGGTGTTCTACACCGACGAGGTGGAGACCCACGCCCTCCAGGACATTCACGTCGAAATCCAGCCGGGCGAGTACGTCGCCATGGAAGGTCCGTCGGGCTGCGGCAAGACGACGCTGCTCTCCATCCTCGGCCTGCTCGACACGCCCACCGGAGGCGAGTACACACTCGCCGGCGAGCCCGTCGCGCAGCTCACGCCGAGCCAGCGCGCGCGCATCCGCAATCGGCAGATCGGCTTCATCTTCCAGGCGTTCAACCTGATCGGCGATCTCACCGTCTACGAGAACGTCGAGCTGCCGCTCACCTATCGCGGCATGTCGGCGGCCGAACGGAAGCAGCGCGTCACGGATGCGCTCGAGCGCGTGGGGATGAGCCACCGCATGAAGCACTATCCGGCACAGCTCTCCGGCGGTCAGCAGCAGCGCGTCGCCGTGGCGCGCGCGGTCGCGGGCGATCCGCTCATCCTGCTCGCCGACGAACCGACGGGTAACCTCGATTCGACGAACGGCGAAGCGGTGATGGAGCTCCTTCGCGAGCTGCATCGCGGCGGCGCCACGATCTGCATGGTGACGCACGATCCCCGCTATGCCGCGCACGCCGACCGTTCGATTCACCTGTTCGACGGTCGTGTGGTCGAAGAGCGTCGCAGCGACAAGGTCACCGTCTAACGTCCCTAAATCGCGCCCCCACCCGTCGGCGCAACGGGGAGCTGAAAGTCGAAAGGCTTCAGCTCCCCGTCGTTTTTCGCCAGATTTCAGTTCCGAACGTTCGGGCACCGGTCTCCGGTTCCCGCCTCCCGAATCCTGGTCGCTTCAATGGCCTTCTTCACCTCACAGCCGAAAACCGTCTCCCGCGACGCGCCGCCGGCGCCGATCATCGGTCCGCTCATCGCGATGCGCAACATCGAGAAAGTGTTCGAGACGGCCGCGGGTCGCACGTACGTGCTGCGCCGCATCACCGGCGAGATTCAGCCGGGCGAGTTCGTGTCGATCATGGGGCCCTCGGGCGCCGGCAAATCGACGCTGCTCGCAATCCTCGGCATGCTCGACAGCGCGTGGGCGGGCGAGTTTTTCTTCCTCGGCCACCCCGTTCATGCGATGAGCCACAAGCAGCGCGTGGCACTGAACAAGGAGCACATCGGCTTCGTCTTTCAGCAGTATCACCTGATCGATGATCTGACCGTGGCCGAGAATCTCGACATCCCGCTGTCGTACCGAAACGTGAAGAAGTCGGAGCGCGAGGCGATCGTGGCCGACACGCTCGACCGATTCGGCATGGTCGGCAAGAAGGATCTATACCCGCGGCAGCTGTCCGGCGGCCAGCAGCAGCTCGTCGGCGTCGCGCGTGCGGTGATCGCGAAGCCCAAGCTGATCCTCGCGGACGAGCCCACCGGCAACCTGCATTCCAGCCAGGGCCGCGAGATCATGGAGCTATTCAAGAAATTGAATAACGAGGGCACCACGATCATTCAGGTGACGCACTCCGAAGAGAACGCGAAGTTCGGGAACCGGATCATCCAGCTCAAGGATGGGTGGATCGTCACGGAGTGAGGCGGGGGCGCGCCGGACCCTATGACCACGGACGAACGTCGGACGGCCACGGACAGGCACGGAGACGGCGTTGAACCGATTGAACAGCGTTTGAAGTTGAGTGCTCGTTGATTACACCCTCGGGAAGCTTCGGTTCGCGAAGCATCCCGAGGGTGTTCTTCAACAATGCTTCGAACTGCCGTTGACTGCAGGTCACGCCGTCTCCGTGCCTGTCCGCCGTTGTCCGATGTCCGTCCGTGGTAAGCTCTTTCATCCGCAGTTTTGCGTGGTACCGACCTAGCTTTCCCCAGAGAATGACCGACACCGGCAAACCCACCGTCCTTGTCGCCGACGATCAGCCCGACATCCTCGAAGCGCTGCGTCTGCTTCTGAAGAGCAACGGCTTCGACGTCCACACGGTCAACTCGCCCACCGCCGCGCTGGCCGAGCTCGAGCGCCGTGACTACGACGCGATGCTGCTCGACATGAACTACACGCGCGACACGACGTCGGGGAAAGAAGGCCTCGATCTGCTCACGCAACTCGAGACCCTCGAGCCCGACATGCCCATCATCGTGATGACGGCGTGGGGCTCGATCGACAACGCCGTCGAGGCGATGCGCCGCGGCGCGCGCGACTATGTCGAGAAACCGTGGGACAACGCGCGCCTCGTGTCCATCCTCACCACGCAGGTCGAGCTTGGACGCGCGCTCCGGCGGGCGCAGCGCCTCGAATCAGAAAACCGATTGCTGCGCCGCGATCACCTTCCGCAAATGATCGCCGAATCGGCGAAGATGCAGCCGATTCTCCAGCTGATGGAGCGTGTCGGACCATCCGACGCGAACGTGCTCATCACCGGCGAGCACGGCACGGGCAAGGAGCTCGTCGCGCAGTGGTTTCATGCGTCATCGCCGCGTGCGGCGCGGTCATTCATCGCCGTGAACATGGGCGGACTCTCCGAGGGGCTGTTCGAGAGCGAGCTGTTCGGCCATGTGAAGGGGGCGTTCACCGACGCCAAGACCGACCGCGTCGGCCGCTTCGAGCTGGCGGACGCCGGAACGCTCTTTCTCGACGAGATCGGCAACGTTCCGCTGGCCATGCAGGCGAAGCTGTTGCGCGTGCTGCAGACGGGCGACGTCGAGCGGGTCGGCTCGTCCAAGGCGCGCCACGTGGACGTGCGCGTCGTCTCGGCCACCAATGCGAACTTGCAGCAGGAAGTGAGCGACGGGCGCTTTCGCGAGGATCTGCTCTTCCGTCTCAACACCATCGAGATACATCTCCCACCGCTTCGCGACCGGCGCGAGGACATCCCGGCGCTGGCCACGCACTTTCTCCGGCGTCATGCGACGCGCTACCGCAAGCAGTTGTCGGGATTCGATTCGGGTGCGATGCAGCTGCTGTTGTCGCATCCGTGGCCGGGCAACATCCGCGAGCTGGACCACGCGATCGAGCGCTCCGTGCTCATGGCGCAAGGCGAACAGGTTCGCGCGGGCGACTTGGGACTCCGCGGCGGCACGACGAGCGCGGCGCCGCGGCTCGAGGACCTGCCGCTGGAAGATGTTGAGAAAATGCTCATTCAAAAAGCGTTATCACGCTACGAGGGCAACGTCAGTCGCGCCGCGCAGGCGCTCGGGCTGTCGCGAAGCGCGCTGTACCGGCGTATCGCCGCGTATGGATTGTAAACCGCGGACGTCCGAGCGAAGGGGCGACGCGCCGAAGCGACGACCGATCCCCCCGCATGAGTAACCGCACCCCGCACCACGAACGGCTCATTTTCCGCCTGGCGCTCGGCGCCGGGCTGCCCGGCGTCGTCATCTCGATGATCCTCCTCTGGCGCGGCGGCTACAGCGCCAAGGTGCAGTGGACGCTCGGCCTGGTCGTGATCGGCACGTGGCTGATCACGTCGCTCCTGCTTCGCGAGCGTGTCGTGCGGCCGCTGCAGACGCTCTCCAACATGCTCGCCGCGCTGCGCGAGGGCGACTATTCCATTCGCGCGCGCGGCGCCGACCGCGAAGACGCCCTCGGCCTTGCCTTTCTCGAGTCGAATCTCCTCGGCGAGACGCTGCGCACGCAACGGCTGGGCGCCATGGAAGCCACGGCACTTTTGAAAACTGTAATGGCCGAGATCGACGTGGCGGTGTTCGCGTTCGACGAAGCCGATCGGGTGCGTCTGGTGAACCGCGCCGGAGAGCGACTGCTCACTCAACCCGCGGAGCGCATTCTCGGACGCACGGCCGAGCAGGTTGGGCTGGCCGATCAGCTCGAGGGACCGTCGCCGCGCACGATGGACGTCACGTTTCCGGGCGGCGCCGGCCGATGGGAAGTCAGGCGCGGATCGTTTCGGCAGGACGGACGTCCGCACACGCTGCTCGTGCTCGCCGACGTCAGCCGCACACTGCGCGAGGAAGAGCTGCAGGCGTGGCAGCGCCTCGTGCGGGTGCTCAGTCACGAGATCAACAATTCGCTCGCGCCCATCAAGTCGATCGCCGGCAGCTTGTTGACGCTGCTCGACCGCCGAGCACCGGGGACACCAGAGCCGGCGGAGGATTCGCACGACGATCTGCGTCGTGGTTTGAGCGTGATCGGCGGACGATCCGAAGCGCTCGTGCGTTTCATGTCCTCGTACGCGCGCTTGGCGAAGCTGCCCGCGCCGAACCGCGCGCCGCTCGACGTCGCGACGTGGGTGCGTCGTATCGCCGCACTCGAGACGCGCCTGCCCGTCGTCGTGCGCGACGGGCCGCCGGTCACGCTGCGCGCCGACGGCGATCAGCTCGATCAGCTGCTCATCAACCTCGTGCGCAACGCCGTGGATGCATCACTCGAGAGCCGGGGCGAAGTGTGCGTCGGCTGGGCGCGGCAGAACGGTACAGTGTCGATCACGGTCGAGGACGACGGTCCGGGTCTGGCGAATCCGGCGAACCTGTTCGTTCCGTTTTTCACGACGAAGCCGCAGGGGTCTGGAATCGGTCTCGTGCTGTCGCGACAGATTGCGGAAGCGCACGGCGGGTCGCTCGCGCTGGACAATCGGCGCGGCCATCGCGGCTGCATCGCGACAGTGCGGTTGCCCATGGATTCCGAAGCGAGCTGAGCCACCGTTCGTAAGACTTTGGTCCCGCTACAAAACCGTCGCGTGTTGTTCACCAGTCCGGCACGCGCCCTGCTTTCAAGAGGGCGGGAGCCACGACGAAATCAGTCGTTCGAGGGACCTACACCCATCCCTCGCCCGGTTGCCGTCCGCGGGGGCACGTCATGGACGGCATTCAGGAGAGAGGAACCATGAGTCTGCGTTACACAACGAAGTTGACCGGCGCCGCCGCGTTGCTCGTCGTCGGAGCAATGGCCGCGTCCGCACAGACGAAGCCGACATCGACCAAGCGTATTCCGATCACGAAGGAAGCGGGTGGTGAAGTGGTCACGACGCGGGTGGACACCGTGACGGTGTATCGCACGGATACGCTCCGTCTGGCCAACACGGATACCGTTCGCTTGACGAACACGGTGACGCGCGTCGACACCGTCAGCATTGCCGCGGCGCCGATGATGCGCCCGGTGCATCTCCCGTACGGCCTGTACTTCGGTATCGGCGGTGGCGTCTCGGCTCCGAACGGCGCGATCTTCAATCCGAACAGCGCTGGTCCGAGCGCGCAGGCACAGCTCGGGTGGCAGAGCCATTGGCTGGGTCTTCGCGGCGACGCGAACTGGGCGAAGCCGGGCGAGGATGGCCGGTATGCGCAGCTGCAGGCGGATCCTGACATCGTGAACTTCAGCGCGGACGCGAAGCTCAATCTGCCGCTGTTCAACCATCTGTTCGGTTCGTCGCATCGCTTCGGTCTCTACGGCATCGGCGGCTACACGCACACGATGTACAAGAACCTGCCGATTCGCGCGAACGGCTTCAATCCGGATGGTTCGATCATCGTCGTTCCGGGCAATGGCGACTGGACGCACGAGAATGGCTGGAACGCCGGCGGTGGTGCTTCGCTGTCGTGGGGTCGCAACGAGTTGTTCTTCGAGACGCGCGTGCTCGCGTTCAACATGACCAACTTCCCGCAGTCGCGGCAGATGCCGTTCGTGCTCGGGTACAACATCTACTAATGCGCCGAGCGTCCGGTCTCGCGACCTGACGCGTTGGACGACATTGGTCGAACGTGAAGAACGCCCTACGCGGCATTGCCGCGTAGGGCGTTCTGTATTCGGCTGTATTCGGCCATTCGCCGCATTCGCTTGCATTTCCGCGCATCGCGCGCGTCACTGCCCTTTCGTCCAATCGAGGACGGAACCGTGCTCGTACGAACTTGCGCGCGTGCGGGGTCGGCCCGCTCGTGCCGCGACGACGTACGTCGCTCGAGGAACTGTTCGTTCTTCGCCCGGAGGTCGTCCGCGGGGGCAATTTGAGGGACGATTTGGGAGGTCAAGCGATGAGTCTCAACATACGGTCGACGTCCACGTTCGGCGCCACACTGCTCGCGCTCGCCGCCGCGGTCGCTGTCGCACAGAAGCCGACGTCGACGAAGCGAATTCCGATCACGAAGGAAGCCGGCGGCGAAGTGGTGCGCGTCGACACGGTGTTCAAAACGGATACGCTGCAAGTCACGAACACCGTCTATCGCACGGACACGTTGATGCGCACGATGGTACGCGTCGACACCGTGCAGCTGCAGCCGCCGGTGATTCCGATCAAGCTGCCGGCCGGGTTCTATTTCGGCCTCGCGGGCGGATCGTCCACGCCAACGGGTTCCATCTTCGACGCCAGCAGCACCGGCATCCTCGGCCAACTGCACCTGGGCTGGCAGAACGCCAAGCAGATCCTCGGCGGTCGTATCAGCGGCACGTACACGGCGCTCGGGCAGGATGCCGCGTTCTCGCACGGCGTGACGGCGAAGCTGTGGACGTTGAGCACGGACGCGAAGGTCAACGTCCCGCTGGGCCACACGTTCGGGTTCACGCCGCGGCTATCGGCGTACGGCATTGGCGGGTGGACGTACACGTGGTATCGCGATCTCCCGACAAAGCTCGATACGCCCGACAACGTGTTCATCGTCCAGAACGGAATCGACTCGTGGACGGGCCGGAACGGTTGGGACGCGGGCGGCGGTTTGTCGCTGATGTGGGGCCGCAGCGAGGTGTTCCTGGAGGCACGCGTGCTGGGCTTCGATCCGACGAACGCGAAGCATGCGTACCAGGTCCCGGTCGTGTTCGGATTTAACTGGTATTAGCGGCTTTTGGCGGTGCAAGTGGCGGTTGAGTCCGCCGTGAGAGCGAACTGATCAAAAATTTGTCGAGTCTCCTTCTTTGTCGAGGCGATTTACCCCACGGTCGGGCCTGCGACGGCACAAACTCTGCTTTCCGTCCCGGCGGTGCCGCGACGAAGTACGTCGATCGGGGACCTCGGTGTGATGCGGTACACCGAGCTATCCCGCCCGGTAGTCGTCCGCGGGGGCAAGTCGATCAGGGACGACGAAGAGGGAGGAGACCCAATGTTCTACCGTAATGCTCTACTGCTCGTTGCCGGCGCGGCGTTCTTCGCTCTCGACGCCTCCTCGGCTTCGGCGCAGACCAAGAAGACGACGTCCAGCAAGCGCATCCCGATCACGAAGGAGTCGCCGGGCGAAGTTGCGCCTCGGGTCGACACGGTGACCGTCTACAAGACGGACACGTTGCGCATGATGGGTCGAGTGGACACGCTCCGCTTGACCGGTCCGACGGTGACCGTGCATGACACCGTGATGCAGAGCGTACCGATGGTGGCTCGCCACATCGGTGGGATGTACCTCGGTTTGGGCGCTGGTCCGGCCCTGCCGTACGGCTCCATTCGTACGGTGAATGAGCCGGGCACGATGGGCCAGGTGAATCTTGGCTGGCAGGGCGTCAACAGCGCTCTCGGATTCCGTCTTGACGGTGCGTTCACGCAGTACGCCGACAACGCGGATTACGACCTGCTTGGACCCAAGCCGGAAGTCTGGAACGGCAACGCGGATGTTCGCCTGAACCTGCCGTTCTTCAACCACACGCTCGGTTCGAGCGTGCTGTTCACCCCGTATTTGATCGGCGGTGGCAGCTGGCTGCACTACCGGAACCTGCGCGCCAAGCTCGATGCGGACAACGGCACGCTGGGCACGAATGCCGGGTACGGCCCGCAGCACGCGGTGATCGCCGGTTCGACCACGACGACGACCACGGGCACTGGCGCCGGGCTGAATCTCAGCGGCATCCAGAACAGCAACTGGGAAAGCAGCTGGGGCTACAACTTCGGCGGCGGTCTCGCGTTCCACGCCGGCAAGAAGGAAATGTTCGTCGAGGCGCGCTGGATTCACTTCACGCCCGAGAACAACACGTCCGTCGGCAGCCCGTTCAGCTCGGCGTGGCATGTGCCGGTGACGTTCGGCGTCAATTTCTTCTAAGCACGCTCGAGCGGTTGCAAGTGTTTCAAGTAGTTGCAGGATGAGTAGTTCAGCAGGCGCAGGTAACAGCAGCACCAGAAGTTACCGCAGCAGTACGCAGGACCGTAGGACGTCGCGGAACCGTGGCAGACTGGCCCACAGACCAGTCTGCCATGGGTTTCGGCGTTTACATCTGTGACTTTTGGAACAGATTTGGCGTAGGATCTATATAGACAGCGCGAGCACCCACGCGACGCGCCTTTTCAATAGAGCCCGCCATGAGCAGCATCCAAAAAAACCGGCTTCAGAAAATCCTCGGAATGTTGAGCGCCGCCGCCGTCGTGGCCTCTCTGCCTGCGCCAGTAGCCGCGCAGGGACCGCAGGGCGGTTTGGTATATGATCTGACGCGCCCGCGCGCGAGCGCCGTCGATACGACCGACGAAGCGTCGGAATCGACGAAGTACACCTTCAAGTCGCGCGCGGACAGCATCAACTGGGAACAGAAGCGATCGCTGGCCGAGCATGCCACGGGCTTCCGCATCGTGGTGTCGCTGAAGGACGCGCACCTCTGGACGATCATCGGTAACGACACGGTGCTGAGCGCCCCCGCCGCGGTCGCCAAAGGAACGACGCTCGAATACGGCAAGCAGAAGTTCACCTTCGACACGCCGCGCGGCATTCGCACGGTGCTCGGCAAGGAAGCTGATCCGATCTGGCAGCCGCCCCTTTGGCTGTACGTCGAAACGGCGAAGGAATACGACCTCAAGATCCGCGAGATGCACAACGGCGAGCGCATCAAGCTGTCGGACGGCCGCTTGCTCACGATGCAGGACGGCGAGGCCGGCGTCATCGACAACGGCGAATTCGCCGCGCTGCCGACCGACGAGCACATCGTCTTCGACAACACGCTCTTCGTTCCGCCGATGGGTTCAAAGAACCGTAAAGTCGAAGGCGAGCTTGGCAAGTACCGCTTGATCCTTGGCGACGGCTACCTCCTGCACGGCACGCCGTACAAGGAGTCGATCGGTCTCGCCGCGACGCACGGCTGCGTGCGACTGCGCGACGAGGACATCGAGTGGCTGTACGACCACGTGCCGGTGGGCACGCGGGTCTACATCTACTGATCCGGCTGCACGAATACGAAAGGCCCGCGCGATTTGCGCGGGCCTTTTTTCGTTCGCGTCTTGGTTAGAGAGGGTACCGCGGCCCGCGCGCGTTCGTCATCCTGAGTCGCGCAGCGACGAAAGGATCTCGTCCGCGTCCCGGCATCGGGATCACGTACGCGGATGAGATCCTTCGCTCCGCTCAGGATGACACGGTCAGCCCGACGAGCGACGGGCCGGGGACGTCTGGAGGCGAGGCGTGGCAATAGTGCCCAGGTAGTATCGGCACTATTGCACTCGCTCGCCGGAAGACATCCCCGGCCCGGAGCGTCCACGCGTCCACGCGTCCACGCGTCCACGCGTCGAAACACGAGACGCGGACGCGAGACGCGCGCTACTGCTTGATCGAGATCTGGCCGCGAATTTCGCCGCCCGGATTGTTCGTCGTGTGAATGTTCGCGTAGGTCATACCCGCCAACAGCAGCTTCCGAAGCGAATCGCCATTGATCGTCGACGTGATCTGCGTCGCCGCGTTCAATGTGATCGTGCCAGTCGCCGAGCCGGTCGTCGCGGCCTTGAAGCCGGTGAACACCGCGTCCGGAGCGTGACCGCTCTGCGCGGGATCGAAATTCAAAATCACGTTCGCCGTGTTCGCGGTGCCCGCGAGATTGAACGGCCCGTGAATGTGGCCGTTGTTCACGTTCGACGTGAGCCCGCTGAACTGCACGTTGTACGTGAACACGTTCGTCACCGTGTCGAGCGTTGCGGTGAACTGCCCCGTCCCCTGCGGATTTCCAATGAGATTCGAACCGAATTCACCGGCGGGGCTCATCGACGCGGTGAAAGTCACGATGTGCGACGCGGGTGTCGTCGGCGTGCCGTCGTTGCTGCTGCCGCACGCGACGATCGTCGCGGTTGCAAGACCCAAGGCTACTACACGGTGAATCATGTGGGGACCCTCGATTGGGGTACGCGGGGCGAACCGAGCAAATCGAGGAATCCCAGGCTCGGGAAGGCGGTTCCTGTCACGCGCTCCACAGCAACGACGAACGGCACACCCAGCTGCTCGGTGTGCCGTTCGCCCTACACCTCGAGGAGTTCGCTCGAGCCGTTAGCTGATACCACCCGCGACGATGACGAACTCATCGCGACGGTTTTGCTTCCAGCAACTCTCATCGTGCTCCTGACACACCGGCCGCTCTTCACCGTTGCTGCTGATGTCGATGCGCGATGCATCGATGCCGTGATCGATCAGGTACTTCCGCGCGGTCTGCGCGCGGCGCATGCCCAGCGCCATGTTGTACTCGTCCGAGCCGCGCTCGTCGGCGTTGCCTTCGATGCGAATGCGGATCGACGGATTGTTGCGCAGCACGGGCAGCTTCGCATCGAGCGTCGCGCGCTGATCGTCGCGCAGCTCCGAGCGATCGAAGTCGAAGTACAGCTTCGCGAGCAGTGCCTCGCGATCGCGATTCACGCGATCGATCGAATCACGATTCGGCGCGGGCGCCATGCGAACCGGCGGCGGAGGCGGCTCGGTGCGCGGCGGCGGCGCTTCGCGCCGCTGCTCGACGGGCGCGGGCGCCGGTGGGGGCGGCGGCGGCGCGTGATGATTGCCGAGCAGAAAGCTCAAACCACCGCGAATCTCGACGTTGGTGGACCGCGCGGCCTTGGGATTCACACCAACCACCGGGGGAAATCCAAACGTCGCCGCGGTCGGATTCTCGACGTACTGCACGATGCCGTCGAACCGCAGCGCGACGACGTCGCCCAGCATGAAGCGAAATCCGCCGCCGAGTGGAACGGTGAAGTCCGTGTGTCCGCCGAAGCGCTCTCCACCCGCGCCGGCTTCGAGCAGCAGTTGATGCGTGTGCCCGCCAAGCCCGAATGGAATGCCGTAATTGAACTGACCCGTATAGGTCTGGTTCGACGTCGAACCGCTCACACGCGGCGGCTCGTTGTTGAAGCTCGACGTCGCGGCGGTTGCCTCGAGCTCCCAGCGATGCGTGAGAAACACGCCAAGCCGGCCGCCGAAACCCCAGCCGTTTTGCACGTGCCACGCGGCGTCGGTCCGCGTGAACTGGCCGAAGCCACCCAACTCGACGTTTCCGCCACTCTGCGCGTGCGCGCGTGCGCTTGGCAGCGCGGCGAATATCGAACCCGCGACTACTACAGCCAACAGACGATGTGTATGCATGTAATCTCCGCGATGATACGACAACAAGGGACTGCTAGGACCGGCGGTGAACGGCGTCGTCGCCCGGGATGGATGCCCGATACCTCTTCATAGTCGATGGACGGACCGGACTGAGCCATGGTAAAGATCACAGATCTGGAAGACCCGGGGGGCATTCGTCCCCGCCTGTCCAGCATGAGCTCGCCAAGGTAATATAATGGCCCCAATCGGACAGCGCCTGGGCGCCTAGCGATCCGACGCATTGCGTCTGAGATTGGCCGTCGCGGCCCACGCTGGCCGCGTCTCATCCCACCAATGAGGTCCTGTCGCAATGCGGATCGCAATGCGGAACCGTCGGTTCGTGCGGACCATGCCGGGAACGATGCTCGTCCTCGGCACCCTGGCCGCGTCTCCCCCACTCCTCGGCGCCCAGATCGGCGTGCAGCGCGAGCGCAACGCGCCGAGTGTGTATGCGATTACTAATGCTAGAATTGTGACAATGGCCGGGCCGGCCATCGAACGCGGCACGGTCGTCGTGCGCGACGGCGTCATTACCGCGGTCGGCGCCAGCGCCGCGGTGCCGGGTGATGCGCGGGTCATCGACGGCGCCGGGCTCACGGTGTATCCGGGGCTCATCGACGCCAACTCGAGTGTCGGGCTCGCGAGTGCCGCGGCCGCGGACAATGCGGCGCGCGGCGCGGCCGGCCGCGGGGGCCGGGGCGGCGCTCCGGTGCAGCAAGGCGCCGCGATGTCCGCGCCGAACTCGTTACATCCCGTGGGGCTGCAGCCCGAGCTCGCGGCGATCGATTTCGTCCATGCCGATCCCGATGCGTTCAGCGGCCCGCAGAGCGCGGGGATCACGACGATTCTCGCGACGCCGTCATCGGGCATTTTCCGCGGACTGTCGGCGGTCGTGAACCTCGGCGGCGCGAACGCGCAGGCGATGCTCGTCAGGGCGCCGGTGGCCGAGCACATCGGCTTCACGCCGCGGCGTGATGGCGGCTATCCCAATTCTCTCATGGGCGTGTTCTCGGTCCTGCGGCAAACGCTGCTGGACGCGCAGCACTATGCGGCGGAGAACGCGGCGTATGCGAAGAATCCGCGGGCGATGCGTCGTCCGGAGCCCGATCCGTCGCTCGATGCGCTGCAGCCCGTGTTGTCGCGGCAGATTCCGGTGGTGTTCGACGTCTCGTCGCAACGCGAGATCGAACGGGCGCTCGACCTGGCGAGGGAATTCAACCTTCGCGCGATGATCGCCGGCGGCGAGGAAGCGGACAAAGTCGCGGCGCGGCTCAAGGCGGAGAACGTACCGGTGCTCGCGACGCTCAACTTTCCGCGGCGTCCGCAGCAGTCGCCCGACGCGGATCCCGAGCCGACGCGCATGCTGCGCGCGCGCGTGGAAGCGCCGCGTCTCGCCTCGAAGCTGCAGGCGGCGGGCGTCAAGTTCGCGTTCGAGGACGGCGGCCTCACGAACTGGCCGGAATTCCTCGCGAACGCGAAGAGTGCGGTGGACGCCGGGCTTTCGTCCGATCAAGCCGTGCGAGCGCTCACGCTGTCGGCCGCCGAGATACTGGGTGTGGCCGACCGGCTGGGGTCGGTCGAGGTGGGGAAGGTCGCGAACCTGACGGTGGCGCGCGGCGACCTGTTCAGCGGGCGCGTGACGCAGGTGTTCGTGGACGGCACGCCGATGGACGTACGTGCTCCGACGAATGCGAACGGCGCCGCGCTCATCGCGAATGGAACGTGGCAGATCACGGTGACGCTCGACGAGGGCGAGAAGCCGGTGACGCTCACATTGCAGCAGGTGGGAGATCAGCTGCGCGGCACGATTCAGGGCGCGCTGGGGAGCAATCAGATCGCGGATGGTTCGGTGACGGCGGCGGGTGACGTCCAGTTTCGGACGACGATCACGATGAATGACGGATCGGAGGAAGCGCGCTTCGCGGGGACGATCGAGGCGAACGTCATGCGGGGGACGGTGCGCATCGTCGGGCATCCGCAGGGGACGTTTGTGGGGACGAAGCCGGCGGGCGCCCCGGGGTCGGGGCGGCGGGGCTCACCCCCACCGGTTTAGGCGGACGTTGTCAGATCTTGTCAGATCTTGTCAGATCTTGTCAGAGGTTGTCGTGTGCCGGCTGGCGTTCGAGTTGAGGTTTCGCGATTCACCACGACACGTTCTGATCAGATCTGACCGGAGCGAATGGCACATGATCTCTTTTTGGAGATTTAATATGAAAATATGCTTATTAACGGTAACAATGGCAGCGCTCGCGGCGGCGGCCGCCGCCGCCCAGCAGCCGGTCCCGAGCAAGGCGGGACCGACTCTCATCAAGAATGCCACGGTCCTTACCGTCACGAAGGGGAAGCTCGAGAACACCGACCTGCTGCTTCAGAACGGCAAGATCGCGGCGATCGGCAAGAATCTCTCGGCGCCCGCGGGCGCGCAGGTCATCGACGCGAGCGGCAAGTACGTGATGCCCGGGATCATCGATCCGCACTCGCACACCATGATCGACGCGGTGAACGAAGGGTCGTTGTCGGTCACGTCGATGGTGCGCATTCGCGACGTGCTGAATCCGACGGACATCAACATCTATCGACAACTCGCCGGCGGCGTCACGACGATCAACGTGCTGCACGGCTCGGCGAATACGATCGGCGGCCAGAACGCCGTCGTGAAGCTCAAGTACGGCCGCGACGTGGACGAGATGCTGTTCCCGGGCGCCATGCCGGGCATCAAGTTCGCGCTCGGCGAGAACGTCACGCAGAAGAACTCGCAGACCGCGGCGCAGGCGACGGGTCGTCCGCTGCGCTATCCGTCGACGCGCATGGGGCAGGAAGAGGTGCTGCGCGATGCGTTCACACGCGCGCGCGACTACAAGGCGACGTGGGACGACTACAACGCGAAGGTGAAGGCGGGCGACAAGACGTCCGTCGCGCCGGAGCGCGATCTCGAGCTCGAGCCGCTCGTCGAAGTGCTCGAGGGCAAGCGGTACGTCCACGCGCACTCCTACCGCGCGGATGAAATGCTCATGCTTCTCAACGTGGCCAAGGAGTTCGGCTTCACGGTGAAGACGCTGCAGCACGGTCTCGAGGGCTACAAGATCGCGTCGGAAATCGCGCAGGCCGGCACGGGACTGTCGACGTTCGCCGACGAGTGGTCGTACAAGGTCGAGGCGTACGACGCGATTCCGTACAACGTCGCGATTCTGATGCGTCACGGCGTCGTGGCCACGGTGAACTCCGATTCCGACGAACGCGCGCGCCGGTTGAACATCGACGCCGCGAAGATGATTCGGTACGGCGGCCTGACCGAGGATGAAGCGCTCAAGACGATCACGTACAACGGCGCGGTGCAGCTCGGCGTGCAGGACAAGGTCGGTTCGATCGAGGTGGGCAAGGATGCGGACGTGGTGATCTGGAACGGCGATCCGCTCAGCGTGTACTCGACCGCCGAAACGACGTTCATCGACGGCGAGATTTTCTTCGACATCAAGCGCGACCAGCAGATGCGCCAGCAGGCGGCGCAAGAGCGCGCCGCGCTCGAGGCGCAGGACCGCGGCCGGAGGGCGATCGTACCATGAGTGAATTCAACAACTGTTATGCCTGGTGTAGTCATCCCGAGCGGAGCGAGGGATCTAGCGTCACGATTCACGGCCCGGCCAATCCGTCGGGACGGCAGATTCCTCGGTCGCTTCGCTTCCTCGGAATGACCGCCGCGTTTGCGCTCGCGCCAATCGCCGCCTCCGCCCAGCTCGGCTCCTACAATCCATCACCTGGCCCGCAGGGGACGTTCGCCATTCGCGGCGGCACCGTGGTCACGGTGAGCGGCGCGGACATCCCGAACGGAACTGTCGTGATCAGCGGCGGAAAGATCACCGCGGTCGGCGCGAACGTCGCGGTGCCGGCAAACGCGCAGGTGATCGACGCCAAGGGCTTGTACGTCTATCCGGGCATGATCGAGACGGGATCGAGCGTCGGCTTGTCGGAGATCGGCCAGGGCGCCGTCGCGACGGTCGACATCTCGGAGGTCGGATCGTTCAATCCGAATGCGCAGGCATTCTACGGTATCGATCCGCACAGCGCGCACATCGGCGTGGCGCGCGTCGTCGGCATCACGACGGTGGTGTCACGGCCGACAGGCGGCATCATGTCGGGCGAGGCGGCGCTGATGAATCTCGCCGGCGACACGCCACCGAAGATGGCGGTGGTGCCGCGCGTCGCGCTGGTGATCGAGCTGCCACGCTCGGGGTTTGGCGGCCGCGGGTTCGCGCGCGCCGCGGCGTTGCAGCAGGGCGCGCCGGCGGATGCGAATCGCGTGCGCGCCGCGCAGATGGATTCACTGCGCAAGATGCTTCGCGACGCCGACGCGTACGGAAAGGCGCAGGCCGCGTACGCGAAGGACAAGTCGCTGCCGCGTCCGGCGCATGACGTCGTGCTCGACGCGATGCTGCCCGCGCTCAATGGACAGATGCCTGTGATCTTTCCCGCCGATCGCGCGAATGACATTCGCGACGCGGTCAACTTCGCGCAGGAAATGCATCTCAAGCCGATCATCATGGGCGGCCAGGATGCGCCGGCGGTTGCGTCATTCCTTAAACAACATGACGTGCCGGTCATCGTCACCGCGGTCATGCACCTGCCGTCGCGCGAAGACGATCCGTACGACGTGAACTACACCATTCCCGCCAAGCTCGCCGCGGCGGGCGTGACGTTCGCGATCTCGACGGGCGACCGCGGCTCGGAAATTCGTACGCTGCCCTACAACGCCGGCATGGCCGCGGCGCACGGGTTGTCGAAGGCCGACGCGCTCAGGTCGGTGACGTTGTGGCCGGCGCAGATCTTCGGCGTCGGCGATCGTCTCGGATCGATCGACGTCGGCAAGATGGCGAACATCGTCGTGACGACGGGCGACATGCTCGAGGCGAGAACGGACACGAAGTATTTGTTCATCGACGGACGCGCCGTGCCGCTCGAATCGAAGCACACGCAGATGAACGCGTTGTTCAAGGACAGACCCTAGCGCGCCGGCGACGGCGCGCTGTTCCCGCCGTCGACCTCGAACTTCCACGATGCATCCTTCTGTTTCCGCCACACCGTGAGGTATTTGCCGAAGCGCTGAACCGCGGCTCCTGAAGGCCCGCGCGTCGTCGTGACGGATTCCCCGATCGTGAAGCCGAGATCTCGCGAGCCGGCAATGGACGCGTACACCGGCTGCCACGTGAGCGATGCCGGTTCGCCGCGCGTCTCGAAATACTCCTTCACCGCTTTCGGGCCGATGAGGATCGCCGGCGAGCCGAACATCGCGCCGTCGTCGGCGATCGTATTCGCGAACGCGAAGCTCGCGCCCATGCGATATGACAGATCGGAAAACAAACTGTCGGCGGCGCGCACGTTGGTGCGCGCCTCGTCGGTTGGCCGGGCAATGCGTGGCCGCGGCGGAGTGATCTGCGCGGGCGTGAGCGGCATCTCGCCCGCGGTCGGGCCGCCGATCTCGGCGTAGGCCAGAATACGCCACGACTGCCCCGACGTCCGCTGCCAATACGCGACGTATCGTTCGACTTGCACTCGCCCGCTCGAACTTTCGGCGTGCGCGGCCATGCCCCAGGTATAACCCGACCGCAAGTCGTTCGAGACGCCACCGCCCAGCGGAACCCATGTTGGGTTTCCGAGGCCCCGGTTGGCCGTGGACGCGAGCATCGCGCGCGCGATGTCCGCGCCGTACACCGGCGGCGCTCCGGCGCGCAGGAAGGCGATATCGCTGCCAAGAAACGCACCCATGCCGTCGGCCATCCCGCGCCGGGCCACGCTGTCGGTGCGTGATTGATCGAACAGCAGCAGCGTGTCCCGGGCTGGGCCGCGCGCGGGCTCCGGCGCCACCGGACGGTGGTGCAGGCTACACCCGCACAGCAACAGCGCCGCCGGGATGAGCGAGCGCGTCCTCATTCCCCGATGCTATCGCGCCACGTGAAGCGGCGCCAGTGGCGTGCTGATACGCGTTGGGAAGCCAAACGCGAAGCATCGGCGTTGCCGACATTCCGTAGCACGAACGATGCGCCTTATGCCCCGAAACGCATCGGTGAGCTGAATGAGAAAGCTGGTTCGTGATGGTGTGCCGTGGGAGATACGAGAGGTCGACTCGAGCCGGATTCCGGGCGCACGTCGCGACCGGTGTTTGATCTATGAGTGTGAAGGCATCGTACGGAGGGTCTGGAATTTTTCGGACACATGGGCCGAGCTGTCCGACGACGCGCTGTGGTCGCTGCTCGACGGACCGGCCGCCCAGCCGGCTCCGCAGCAACCGTCCGACACGAACGTCACACACGTAGCACAGCTCGGCGACGACGCACGCGTCGTGGCGGAGCGCACGCGCTCGCTACTCCAAGAGGTTGCTCTGCTTCGTGAGACGAACTCGTCGCTTCGTGGTGAACGGGAAGACATCGTCGATCGTTGTCGCGGACTGCGAGAGCACATGCACCAGGCCATCGCGCACTACGCCGAATCGTTGCGGGCCGATGGAATTCCTCCAGAGCGCGCGCTCATTCTCATGAAATCGGCGCTGCAGCTCGGGCTCGCCGGGTGCGACGACCGTGAGCCGGACGCCGAGCAATTGCTGCACGAGGGCGTGGACTGGGGAATCGACGCGTACTACGCCGCCTGATCCGCCTGCAGCGCTACGGGTGAAGGGTCAGCTTCTGCACGCGCCAGTTGAGCAGCTCCGCGACGTACAGTTCATTCTCCGACGGACACGCGATCTCGTGAATCCAGCCGAATTGCTTGAGCGCCTTCCCCGCCTCGCCAAGCACGCCGAGCACCTTGCCGTCCAATGAGAGTTTGTAGATACGGCCGGGAACGGCGTCGGCGCTGTAGAGTACCTCGCGCGGCGGCGGTGTAATACAAATCGCCCACGGCGCGCCCGATACGGACAGGGAATTCCCGTTCGGCGCGCCGCCGAGCATCACGTTCGGCTCTTTCGTGAATGGGACGTCGATGGTGAACTGTCGCTCGAAGGTGCCGTCGGCATCGAATACCTGGATGCGCCGGTTCGTGCGATCCGCCACGTAGATGTTCCCCTTCGAGTCGCTCGCGATCGAGTGCAGAATGTTGAACTGGCCGGGTCCCGTCCCGCGCTCGCCCCACGTTTTCACCCAGCGGCCGTTGGAGTCGACCTTCACCACGCGCGAATTGTTGTATCCGTCGGCGACGAACACGTTGCCGGCGTTGTCCCACGCGACGTCGGTCGGCCGGTTGAACGAACCCCATCCCGGACGCGGCACTGTGCCGGGGGCAGTGGGCGCGGGGTCTTCGACGGCTTCGGCACGGCGGCCGAGCACCATCGTCACGCGCCCCGCGGAATTGAACTTCATGATCATGTTCGTGCCTTCGTCCACCGCCCACAGATTGCCGTCGTGGTCGATGCGAACGGTGTGCGCGAACGCAAAGCCGTACAGATTCTGGCCGATTTCGCGAATGAAGTCGCCGCTCGGTCCGAACTCGAAGAGCTGCGATGCGACGCCGCCGTGCACGGTGCTTCGCGATCCCGTGCGCGTGAAGACGAAGAGATGCCGTCGCTTGTCGATCGTCACGCCGGCGACTTCACCGAACTGCAGCGTCGAAGGCAGCTCGAGAAAGTCCGTGGTCGCGTCGAATCGGATCTCGGGCACGGACTGCTGGCCGGAGGCGGACGACGCCGCCGCGACCAGCAGAACGAGGCCCAGCCGGCGCAACGTCACGAAGCCGTGGCGCCCACCGGCCGCGGATGCGTGGCCCACCACGCAGTGATCGCGCGCTTCACGGCGTCGGGCGAATGGTCGGCATCAACCGCGGGACCAACGTACTGATTGGCTTTGGAATCCACGATCGCCCACCGGGGCTCGGTCTCACGCCCAACCGCGGCGATGGTACAGCGCAATTGCACGCCATCTTCGAGGGTGACGACGATGGCTTCGGAATCGGAATCCGCACGACGACGACGACGCATGCGCGCGACCAGTGCAAGTTCAGGGCAACCGCGAGTCGTTTGTGGTCAGTGCGAGACCTGGTTCGACAACACGGCCCGAAATACGGCGACTGCTTTCTTCATCTCGGGCATCGTGCCCACCGACACACGCGCGTAGCTCGGCACGGCGGGAAATGGGCGGCCAATCGCGACATTGTGCTTCACGCACTCCATCTTGAACGCCTTCGAGTCGCGGCGCACATCCACCATCATGAAGTTCGCTTCCGCGGCCGGCACCGTGTAGCCCAATCCCTCGAAGAACTTTCGCGTGTACGCGCGAGCCTCGGCGTTGCGACGAACCTCGTCGTGAATGTGCGCCGTATCGGTGAGCGAAACCTCCGCGGCCGCGAGCACGAGTTGGTTCATGTTGGACCCGAGCAGCCACGCACCCATCTTCTTGAGTGTGTCGGGCTGCCCGATCGCGTAGCCGGCGCGTAGTCCCGCCATGCCGAACACTTTTGAGAACGTTCGTGTAACGACCACGCGCGGATTCGCGAGCGCGATCGGCACCGCGGTGCGATACGACGGATCCGCGACGTATTCGTGGTATGCCTCGTCGATGAGGATAGTCGTATCGGGCGACGTCTGCGCGACACGATTCACATAGCCCGCCACCGCATCGCCGCCGTGCACGGTCGCGGTGGGATTGTTCGGATTGCAGAAATAGACGAGCCCCGCGCCACGCGCCGCGTCGGCCATCGCGTCGAGATCGAGCTGGAGCTTCGAGTCGACGCGAGGCGCGACGACGGGATGATTCAGGAATTTGGCGAAGGCGCCCGGCGCCTCGAAGGTCGGCTCGGGCGCAACGAGCGCGCGCGACGGCGACGTGAACGCGTACACCGCGGCGCGCAGCAATTCTCCGGAGCCGCAACCGAGCAGAACATTCTCGGGTTTGACGCCATGGACCTTCGCGATCGTCGCGACGAGGTCGTCCTCTTCCTTGACCGGATACCGATTCGATTGATGCAACCGCGCCGTGATCGCGTCGAGCGCACGGCGGCCGGGACCATTGGGATTCTCGTTGCTGTCGATCCGAATCATCCCGGGCCGCGACGCGAGTAGGCGATCGGCTTTGCGATCGGGCTGCCCCTGCGACGCAAAGAGTTCTTCGTGCCCACGCCATGTGACGAGAGGCCCGGCAATGAGGCCCGTGGCACCCGCGCCGAGCGCGGCGACGAAGGAGCGGCGAGAGACTGGCATCCCAAGCTCCGGCATTGAGGTGGCCCGATTATAGCGCCTCTGAGCGCCGTTGTCAGGAGAGATGCGATGATGCAGCCCCAACCCGATCCACGTAACGAAGCCGCCGCGCTGGCCAACGCCGCCGATCCGCAAGACGCGGTGAATCGCCGGATCTATCAGTCGGCGCGCATCCCCAGTTTCTATCCGGCCGACGCCGGGCTCGACCGCGCAGAGACGATGGCGCTCCTCGCCTATCAGCCGGACTTCGCGGGCAAGGATGTGCTCGACATCGGTGTCGGGACCGGTCGCACGACGCGGTATCTCGAATCGCACGCTCGCTCGTACGTCGCGACGGACTATTCGGCCGCGATGATCGCGCATTTCCGGCAACGCATGCCGAATGTGGACGCACGCGTCGTGGACATGCGCGACTTGTCACCGTTCGCGAATGAATCGTTCGACTTCGTGTTCGCGTCGGCCAACGTGATCGACGCCGTCTCGCACGCCGACCGCCATCGCACCCTCGGCGAAGTTCGGCGTGTGCTGCGCCCGCACGGAGTGCTCGCGTTCTCGTCGCACAATCGGCGCTATCATCGAGCGTTCGACGGGCCGTGGCTCGAGCGTGCCCACAATCCGGCAACGCAGGCCGTCCATGTCGTTCGATTCATGCGCAGCCTGGTGAATCATGGGCGCATTCGCCGCCTGCGCCGCGTCGAGGACGAGTACGCGCTGCTCAACGACCACGGGCACGACTACGCCGCACTGCACTACTACATCGATCGCGAGCGCCAACAGTCGCAGCTCGCCCACGCTGGATTTCTGCTCACCGACGTTTTCGACGGCGAGGGACGACGACTCGCCCCGGGCGACGACGACTGCGCGAGCCCCAGCCTGCTGTACGTCGCTCGGCGAGAGGCGTAGAATGAGGGATGGCCAATGCCATTCCGCGAGCAATGCTCGCCGACATCGCGACGCCGATCGGCGAGATGGTCGCCGCCGCGACCGACACGCACTTGCTGCTGCTCGAGTTCACGTACCGCCGCATGCTCGACGAACAGTTGAGCCGCGTGCGTCGCGCGCTTCGCTGTGAGTTGGAACGGGGTCATTCGCCGGTCTTCGATCTGCTGCGGCAGCAGCTCACCGAGTACTTCGATGGCGACCGGCGCGAGTTCACCGTTCCCATGCGCACACCGGGCACGCCGTTTCAGATGCGCGTGTGGGATACGCTGCAAACCATCCCGCACGGTACGACGACGACGTACGCGCGCGTCGCCGAGTCGATCGGTCAGCCGACCGCGGTGCGAGCGGTCGCGCGAGCGAATGGCGACAATCGCGTGTCGATTCTCATTCCCTGCCACCGCGTCATCGGATCAGACGGCTCGCTGACCGGATACGGCGGTGGTTTGTGGCGAAAGAAGCGTCTGCTCGAGCTCGAGGGCGCGGCACAGACGCTTTCGTTGTTCGAAGACGACGAAGCGATCGAAGCGATCAGGCGGCCGACGCCACGGCCTCTGGCGTGACCTCGTCGGCAGTGTGTTCCTCGCGCACCGCGGGCACGGCTGCGCCGGCATACAGCAGCGCCGCGACGATGTACATCGCCTTGATGCCGAGGGCCATGGCGCTGTACTCCAACACACCGCCAAGAATGGCGCCCAGCAGGTTGTAGGCGAGCGCGCGACTCGCATCGCTCCGTCGTGACAACAGCGTCGAGAAGATGAGCGCCGCGAAGAAGATCGGAAGCGCGACCATGAATCCGCCGGCGATCCATTCCGCCGCGGCGCCAAGTGGCAGCAGCGCGCTCGCCGGAACGGCGTAGGCAATCGCGAGCGTCGCGAACAATCCGGCGAACATCGGTTTGGTGCTCGCGAAGCCTCGTCGCTGCACGACGAGATTCGCGATGAGCACCATGATGAGAATGGCGGCGAACACCATGAGGTTGACCGTCCATGTCGACCCGAAGAGCAGCGACATCTCGGTCACGCTCTTCGTCTCGACGAGGAGGAATCCGGCGCCCATGAAGAACATCGCGATGTCGATGCGTCCGCCGGTAAGTGAGCGTCGCGCGCCGACCGTGATGAACGATGCGGCGACGAGGAGCACGATGAGCAGCGCGCCGATGTAGTGCGCGGGAATCGTGCGGCCGGAGAGATAGAGATATGGCCAGTCGTCGTGCGGGCGCTCGGTGTTCTGTGTGAGCTGGCGCATCACGGCGGGCGCGACGGACGGTACGTCGCGCGCGCCGTGTCCCGCGACGAAGGTCAGGTTGAACAGATAGTCATATTCGCTGAAGACACCAGGCGGCTCGTCGAACGCTTCGCCGATCAACTGATATAGCTTGGCCGCGATCGCGGGATTCGCCGACATGTGATACGCGATCAGCGTTCCGTCAGGCGCGAGACGACTGCGCGCGGACTTGAACGACTCGACCGTGTATACATAGTTGTCCAGGCGTACGGAGCTCATACCGGAAAGCAGCGTCTGGCTGTCGAGCGTTCCGAAAATGATGACATTGTAATGATGCGGCGTGGTGCGCAGGTAGGCACGTGCGTCGTTGATGTGTCGGTGCACGCGCGGATTCGAATACGGCTGCTCGGGATGCCCGGCGATGCCGATATCCTGAATGGTCGGATCGATCTCGACGGCGTCGATGTACTTGGCGCCGTGCTGCAGCAGCAGCGCGACGTCGTTGCCGGTGCCCGCGCCGACGATCAGCGCCGTGTCGAGACTCGCGGCGTAGCGATACGGCCGCACGTAGGCGGGATAGACCGCGTGCACGTACGGACTCGTGGCAGCGTGCGCCGAGTCGAGCGGCAACATGATCTGATGCAGTGAGCCGTTGACGGTGAGCATGAAGCCGCCGTCGTCGCGACGCAGCACGTTGATGCGATAGTAGGGCGACCAGAACTCCGGCGACACTCGAACCGTCCGCGCGGCAATCAGCAAGGCCGCCGCGCCGGCGACAGCAAGACCGATCAGGAATGGCCGGTTGCGCAGCGACACGAGCATGTACGCCGCAAAGCCGACGGCGAACCAGACGATCGGCGGCTCGCGCATTGCGCTGAGCAGCCCGAATACCAGGATGCCGGCGAGACTTCCCGCGACGTCGGCGGCGTAGGCGCGCAACGGCGGCAGCTTGCGAAATTCCTGGCCGATGAGTGCACCGAGAGGAACGAAGAACAGCGCGACGAGCGTGAAGAGCACCGCGACGACGACGGTCAGTGGAACCGAGTGCGTCGGACCGACGTTGCCGAAGATGCCCCACAGGAACTCGCTCTTGTCGTTCGGTACCGCGATGCGCATGCCGCCGAAGACGAAGACGGCACCGAGGAGAAGAATGGTCGCGGGCACGGTGAGCCAATTGAGCTTGCGCGCGAGATCCGCGCGCAGCAGCCCGACGCCCATTCCGAGGAACGTCCCGATCAGGACGAAGTTTTGATAGAATCCGAATACACGCACGTATGCGGACGTGTATCGAATGAAGGCGAGCTCGAAGAAGAGCACGAGCGCCGTGTAGGTGGCGAGCCGGAGCTGGGCGTTGCGGTCGGAGGACATGCCTTCGAGACGATTTCCGCGGGCGTCCGTCACCCGTGACGCGCGTTACATCATCTTGGCGCGCCGCTCGTCTTCCGCCGTGGGGCCGCGCGTCGCGCGGTCGATCTGCCGAATGGCGCCGAGGTGGTATGCGAGATGTGCAATGTTGCCGATCAGCCATAGCGCGTCCGCATCCTCGACCTCGCGCGGAGTGCGCAGCGAGTCGAGCCAGTCGTTGATCTCGCGGCGAAGCTCGGCGACGAGCGCTTTCCATTGTTCATCGTCGGCGACCACGATGTTCCAGCTTTGCGTCCAATCCGCGGTCGCCCACGGCGTGGCCTCGCCGTTCGCCCAACGGTTGAGGATGGAGTATCCGTAGCGGAGGTGATCGGCGTGCGCGGCGATCGATGCGCCGCCGTCGCTCGCTTTCGACGCCTCGGCGGCGGATAGCTGTTCCAGCGAGCGAAGCAATCCTTCGTCGCCGCGATTGAGCATCGACGTCTCGGCGCGCGGATCGGGCGAGCCGTGCGCCAGCTCGCGCATCAGCGTCGAGAGGACGTTGCCGAGACGGTCGTCGACCTTCACGGTCGTGCGAGGGATGGTCATCGCGGAGAGAGTGGCAAGAGTGGGATGTTGTCGGACGTGGTCAGATTCTGTCGTGGTCACATGTGAATCACGATAAAATCTGACCACGTCTGACAAGATCTGGCCAGCGTTGTCATGTCCCAGCTTGAATTCACGGACAGCGGCAAAGTCGGCGCATCGCTTGGCGACTCGGTTGGCGTATAGATGTAGAAGTCCGTCCCGCAGTGCGGGCAACCGATGTAGACCCGCGACATAGCCTTCTACGAGTTGCTGACTTTGACGATTTGCCGCTTGCTGTTTATCGGCGATGTGGTCTCGCGCAGATTCCGCATCGGCCGGATGTGCTCCTGAAGAGCAATTACGCGAAGCACATCGATTCCCATAACACCGTATTTCAGCAAGACGGGATATTCCGCGGCCGCCGCTTCCCATTTATCGCGCAGCTTGAAGTTGTGCGGATAGAGCATCGCGATCATGAGATCGAACGTGCCGAGTTTGATCCCAGTTCGATTCAAGGTTTCGAAGACCTTTGCGACGGCGGCAAGCGGCACTCGACGTGTCAACCGAACAATTGGAATATCATAGTGAATTAGCCCTGGCAGCTTGTCCCGCTTGATGGCGAACATCAGCGATCTGAGCTCCTCGAGCAGGTGACTTATCCACTGACTGAACCGCTCTTCATCGGCGATAACGCTGAGGGTCGCAATCTTCTCGGCAGCCGTTGATGCGAGACTCGGGTAGCGCCGAACGAACGACGATTTTCGCTCAAATCTCAAATAGTCATCGTCGAAATCACTATCGAGAAGCCGGTCCATATGAATGAAATACGATTCCTCAGCGCTATCCGTGAGGGTTTGGTACAGAGCAGTCATTCGCTGCTGTCCATCCAACAAGAGCCACTGCGGCATCCCGTCCGGTTTCGGCGCGCCGTGAATTTCCTTCCACGGTAGTTGCTGCTCGACGTTTTCAAGCATCAAGAAACTTCCAGCCGGCCAGCGACGAACCACGGTTCGCATCAAGTCAGCGATGTCACGTGGCCGCCAAACAAAGCTGCGCTGGAACTCTGGTAGTGCGAGTTCCCCGTTACGGACATCTCACAGCAGCGTCGAGACAGGGACAGGGTTGTATTCGAACTGCGTCTAATGATCTCCGAAGTCTGGATTAGAAAGTTCGAATTGGACGTTGAAGGCGCGAGTCGCCATCGCGGATCAAACAGAGCTGCCGCTAGCCTTCGTCACGCGTTGGAGCGCCGATTCAACGGATTGAACGACCGTCGGTAGATCTGCTATTACCTGGCAAGACCAGAACCTTAGCACTGTCCAACCAGCACTCACCAGGGCCGCTGTTCCCCGATGATCTCGCAAGCGATTCTCTTCGACCTTGTTCTTCCAAAACGAAGCGTTGTTCTTCGGAGCACTATAGTGCCTGGGACAGCCGTGCCAAAAACAGCCGTCGACATACACCGCCACACGCTTGCCGACGAAAAGGAGATCCGGCGTTGTACGACCTATCCGTCGATTTATGCGGTAGCGAAACCCCGCGCTCCACAGCGCCAGGCGAAGAACGATTTCGGGGCGCGTATCTCGCTGTTTGACGGATTGCATTAGAGCGCGCCGTTGCGACGCGCTGAGTGGATCGTGGCGACCGCCAGGACGGGGAGGAAACGGTGGCGATCGGCGTCTAATTGACCGAGAGCGATTTACACCTTTCGTCCTGCTTGCCGTTGTCACGCCTTCCTCGACTTACTCTGGGTCATCCTGTGACGACGGCGGGAAGGTACGGTTGAGTTGTCTTTCAGATGGCGCATCAGACTGCACCCGACAATTTCACCCAACCTGACGGGCACGGCGTTCCCGATTAGCCGACCCAGGCGATTGAAGCTGACAGTCTCCTCGGCTCGGACGAATTGATAGTCATCGGGGAATGTTTGGAGAATTGCCGCTTCCCTTAGCGAGATTGCTCTGTCTTGCTCCGGATGACCGAACCGTCCGTTCCCAAACCCGAAGCACTGAGTCGTGATCGTCGGGGCCGGGGCGTCCCACTCCATCCGACCGTAGACGCTCGGGTAAGTCTCGCCAGTCTCTTTGCGGTGACACTTCGCGACCAGCGACTTTTCCCAATCGCGCCAAGTGCCGCCGGGCTTTGACGCTCGTATGCGTCGCAAATTGAGCGGGCTCAGAGCAGACGCTGTATGAAGACGATCTTTTGCATTGGTTTCACCGGCCGCCAAAGCCGGAAGGTGCGCAATAGCGCCTCTGACGGTCATGTGACCACCCGCCAAGTCTAGGGCTGAAAGCTGAATTGGCCCGAGACGAGAAGCCAGCAACACTAAGCGCTTTCGAGTTTGTGGAATACGGAGTTCACTACACTCTAGACTTCGCCACCAGATTGAGTAGCCATCAAGTGATCGAAGGAAGTCCTTGAAGACCGCGTGGTCGGCCAATTGAGGTACGTTCTCGATGGTGACGAGTTCTGGCTTTGACTCTCTGACAAGACGTCCAAAGTCGGCTACAAGATCCCACTTCTCGTCCTCTCGAACCTTTCTGCCTTTTCGACTATATGTGGAAAAGGGCTGACAGGGAGCACAGCCGGCGAGCAATCTGGTACTCGCATTTCCCCACAGCTTCTCCAGGTCCGCTCCCGACAGCTCACGAACGTTTCCCTCCAGAAAGTTCGCTGCATTGTTAGTTACAAATGGGAACTTGCAGTGGGGGTCCAGGTCGATACCCGCAACAACGCGTACGCCCGCACGAAGGAGCCCGTGAGTAAGGCCACCGGCTCCGCAGAACAAATCCACTGCAGCAATCTCTGCAGCTCGTGCCCGGCTGCGCGCTGTCCTCATGCTCCCCTCTCGTCGGGTCGCCGATCGGGTACGAGAAATTCGTGCGCCTCGATTGACCTTTGAAAGGACGACAGTACAGCTCGGAGATAGACGCTGGTCTTTTGGGTCAGGTCGCGAAGCTCGGCGACCGTGACACCTTCTCCACACTCCGCGAAGGATAGAATTCCGTGCGCGAGATCGTTCCGGGTGACTTTGATGAATTTTAGAGGGCCTTGATCGTTCTTATAATGCCGCTTAACTGAATTGGCCGTTTCGTCAGGAATGCGCAGGGGGAGTCCGAGCCGCTCAGCCAACTCGTCGATCGCGTGGTCGTCCCAGTTTCCAGCACTCGTTTTCACGATGTGCAAACGAGAAACCGGCCGTCGCTCGGCAACCTGGTTGAACAGGGCCAACGCAGAATCGAGCCGCTTGTCAGAACTCTGCTCAACGTGAGTGCGGGCTGTAAAGCGCACCCACTCGCGCCTCAGTGCATCGGAAAGATCCAACGGGAACCAGCGCCCGTCGCCCGCAACAGCCTTCGAAAGCTGGTCAATGCATCTGGTGATAGTCGCTTCAACCAGATTGTAGAGCTGCAAATAGACGCTCGAATACAGTATTCTCTGCTGTTGAGCGCTTATGGTCAGCCCGTTCTCACCGAGGCGAGGAGGACCATCTTGCACCTGCTTTTCGACGCCTTCGAGCAGGTCTAAGTATGTCTGAATCTCCTGGAGACGCTCTTCAAACGCGGCGCCGAGCTCGTTCATTGCACAGCCCCGAGGAGTCTGTCGCGCACGTAGTGCATGCGCCCTTGAAGCCGCGCGATAGCATTTGCTCCGTCCGAGCCGGTCACACTGAGGAACGCCGGGTCATTTATCCAGCTGGTGACATCAATCGGCGCGTCCGTTAGGGCAGGTCGCGCCAATAGAGCCAAATAGCTTCCGATCGCGATCGCCTCAAAACGAGCGCGTGGAGTTGCTGTACCATTTGGCCGTCTTCTAAATCCGTATGGGAATTTCTTGGCTACGAACTCAAGAGTCGAGATGAATCGCTGACGATATTGTTCCGCCAGCGGGGGATTTGCTTCGAATTCCGCGTTCATCTTTTTCGAGTACGCGTACAAGAACGGCGAGACTCGGTCTTTATATCCCGCCAGACCGTCGCTGTACGCAAAGAAACGCGTAACCAGTTCTTCTCTCTCTCGCTCCTTTTCCTGTTTTTCTGAGACAGGCGCTAGCTCGGTAAAGGCCGGGTACTGCGCTAGTTCGATAACCAGGTTCAAGAAGGGGCCGCCCAAAGCGCCGCGGCGCACCTCAGCTTTGTTCGCGGCCTTGCTTCCGGTGTTGATGCGGTCGAACAAGTCAAACCGAGATTGTTCGTCAGCGTGCTCATTGAGCACGATTCCCCGAATTGAGCGATTCTTGATCTTCCTTTGACGTGATTCCGGCAGATCGGCGAACCGCAAGCCTGACGTGAGGGAAAGCTGCTCGAGTTCTCCGAGACAGAAATCGCCCAATACAAATTCCTCGATCGTGCGCAGTCGCTGCGATCCGTCGACGACCTCTAGCTTTCCCGTTTCAGGGCTTTCCCAGAAAAAGAGGAATGGAATCGGAAGTCCCATAATCAGTGACTCCAGAAACCGGGACTTGCGTTGATCCTCCCACGTGAACTCGCGCTGATACGCGGGCACGACAAAATCGCCGTTCCGCATTTTAGAGGCGAGTAGTTCGACGGAGTACTCGGTCAAATAGAACTCAATCCGTTTCGATTCCTCGACGATCTGTGCTTCCGCGGTCTCGACTATTGCCGCGTCAACGAGATGGTCCGGCACTCTGATCCCCCTTCTGTTCATTTGGCTCGGCCGCCGCTTTGACAGTACGACCTTGATGCGAAAACATCGAGGGGGCGAACTCGACTAGCAAGTCGGCGGGCATCAACGAGATAGCACTCGTTATCGCGGCGTCGCTTCGACGACTGACAACTCGAGACGAATCAATCGTCAACGCTTCCCAAGCGCTTCCCAGCCGCGCAAGATCCTCAGAAATGATAAAGCCAGACAATCAGCTAAGTGATTGTCTGGCTATCAATTGCCCCTCCTGGGATCGAACCAGGACTCTCCTGATCCAGAGTCAGGCGTGTTGCCAGTTACA
Source organism: Gemmatimonadaceae bacterium (assembly GCA_035606695.1). NCBI lineage: Bacteria > Pseudomonadati > Gemmatimonadota > Gemmatimonadia > Gemmatimonadales > Gemmatimonadaceae > Gemmatimonadaceae bacterium. The sequence continues at coordinate 54,144 of DATNEW010000044.1, read as the reverse complement.
CCAAGGGGCAGTTTTTCCGCGCATTCCGACCCACCGAACATCCCAAACCACCCGAAATGCGCAACGCGTCACGGTTTCCCGCAACCCTTTGAATATATTTCAATTAGCACCCTCGATCAATCCCCGGCACCGCCCGGCACACCGCGCCACTCAGTCGGTAACCCAATCACACATCATCATTTGCGCGCCTCGCGCACCCACGCATCAGCCCGGCTCGCTGGCCCCCTCGCCGCTGCCCTGCTGATCGCGGGAATCGCCGCGTGCGCCGAGACGTTTCGCGCCGGATCGGCGGGCCCAACCATAGTCGGCGCGCGAGCCGAGCAGATGTTCGATGCGGGCGCGACGCGCTTCTCCCCGAACGACTTCTCACCCCGATACAAGACCACGCGCCTCAAGCTCGCGAGCGGCGCCCTCGTGCCCTCGCGCGTGTTCGACGACACCTCAGTCTGGGACGCGCGGCCGACGCCCACGCGGCGCGAAGTGTTCGTCCAAGGCGGGTTGGTCGACGGGCGCTATCGCCTCGACCAACGTCCATCACTCACCCCCGCGTCACGACTCGGCGACACGCGTCACACGATCACGCTCGATCGACTCGAGCCGAGCATCTATCGGTGGCAGACGCGCGTCGACATGGCGATCGGTACGATCACCGCCCAGGACGTGAGCGACGTGTTCACTGCATTGTTCGCGAGCGCGCAGAATCGTGACGAGCGTGCGCTGCGCGACGACTATCGCGCCGCATTCCCGCGCGCCATGGCGTCGTTCGGCAAGGGATTCTCACTCGACTCACTCCGCACGATTTCAGGTGGATCGGGCAGCACCGCCGTGAGCATGACCATCGGCTTTCATCCTGAGCTCATGCGCGCATCATATCCCGGGCTCGCCGGATATCTCGACAAATATCTGGGCCCCGCGAAGTACCACTTTCTGCTTGCCGAGCGGACCGGCGGCGCGGTGTTCGAAGTGACGGGGCGCGACCGCGCGATGACGATTCGCTATCGCGTGCAGCAGGGCAAGCTCGTGTCCCTGCTCGGACCGCCGAAGCCGTGGAGCGATACCCTCGTGCTCAACGCCGACTTGACGCTCAAGGTCAAGATGTTCACCGTCGGGTTTCACAACCTGATCACGGATTTCGTGATCTCTAATACCACGTCTAATAACGCCCACGATCGGGCGTGGACGGTGCTCGCGCAGCGCGAACCGGACTGGAACCTGCCGCTCATCACGGAGCGGCTCATCCGCTCGCCGCTCCGCCGGCCGTTCGAGGCACCGGGCGCGATGATTCGCCTCGCGATCCGCGACAGCGGTAGTACGTCGAGTACCTCTAATACGTCTGGCGCGCAGTCGATCTTCGAGCGCTCGGCGCGGCTCGACGTGCAGGAAAGCTCGATCATGCGATTCATCGGATCGCTCGCCTCGCACGCGGTGGGCGACATCGACGACCGCGTGGAGCTCGACGAGCACCGCTTCCTCCACGACGGCTTCGTGGCGCTCCAGAACGACTTGATCGCGCTGCGGCGCTGATCGCAGGCTCGGCACGTCGCACTACCGAACAGCAAAAACGCCGCGAAGCGTGAAGCTCGCGGCGTGATCGGCTTTGTTGCGGCGTGCTGTCGCTTGAGGCAGAGGCCCTCGCCGAAGCTGCCTCGCTCACCGTCATTGGAACTCTGCGTCCTACCGAGCGGCGGCGGGCAAAACTTCAAAAAGGCGAGAAGCATGCCGGTGGAAGTCGGAGACATTCCACGAATTTCTATGCGTCTAATGGAGCTGACCGGGATCGAACCGGTGACCTCTGCAGTGCGATTGCAGCGCTCTCCCAGCTGAGCTACAGCCCCTTTCTCTGGGTCCCGTCATGGAAAAAGCCCCGCAAAGCGGGGCCGCTCCCGACAAGCTAAATCTAGAGCGCGGCGTGGCTTGCGTCAAGAAGACTGCCAACCCGTCTGAAGGTAACAACGGTTCCCGAATCACTTTAGTTTCGACTCATGTTCGCCGACCTCCGCCCCGCCGACGTCATCGCCGCCGCCGATCGCATCCGGCCGTTCATCACGCGAACGGCGCTCATTCGAAGCGCACCACTGAGTGCGATCGCCGGCGCCGACGTCTACCTGAAGCTCGAGAATCAGCAGACCACCGGATCGTTCAAGCTGCGCGGCGCGCTCAACGTGCTCGCGACGCTCACGCCCGAGCAGCGGAAGCGCGGAGTCGTCGCATCATCAGCGGGCAATCACGGCTTGGGGGTCGCGTACGCGGCCAAGCACTTTGGCACGGCGGCCACGATCTTCGTGCCGACCAACGCCCCGCAAGTGAAACGCGACGGCATCGCCGCACTCGGCGCCACGCTCGATACGACGCAGCCGCATTACGACGCGGCGATGGACGCGGCCAAGGCATTCGCGCGCGAGCATGGGGCGACGTTCATCAATCCCTGCCTCGGCGAAATGCTGCTTGCTGGTCAGGGCACCGTGGCGCTCGAGATCCTGGGCGAGCTGCCCGACCTCGCGACGCTCGTTCTCAACGTCGGCGGCGGCGGGCTGCTCGGCGGATGCGCGAGTCTCGTGCGGGCCGTGTCGCCGAGCGTGCGGATCGTCGGCGCGCAGAGCGAGAACACGGCGGCGATGGCGAAGTCACTCGCCGCGGGACGCTTGATCGAGATCGACAATCTGCCGACACTCGCCGATGGGCTGGCGGGTCAGATCGACGACGAGGCGTTCGACATCGGCCGGCACGGGCTCGACGACATGGCGACGGTGAGCGAGGCGGAGATCGGCGACACGATCGCGTGGCTGTGGCGGACGCACGAGCAGCGGGTCGAGGGCGCGGGTGCGTGCGCGGCGGCGGCGGTGCGGGGCGGGTACGTGAAGGCGATCGAGGGGCCGGCGGTTGTGGTGATCAGCGGCGGCAATATCGATGCGGGGAGGCATGAGAAATTGCTAAAGGCGGGCGTATAGGCGTATAGGCGCATGGCCGTATGGGCGAAAACTGCGAAGGGCGACGGAGAGATTTCATCGCCCTTTATGTCGTTGCCGCCCATACGCCCATACGCCCATAACAAAAGGGAGCCCGCGGCACGCCGCGGCTCCCCTTCTGCTGGTTGTGCGCTGCCCGACTAACGAACGCCGAGATTAGTGATTTCCGAACGTCTCACTGCCGCTGCTGGCTTCATTGCCGCCGACGTTCGTCCGGCGCTCGCCGCCGAGTGAGCTGTTTCCACCGCGGGTGCCCTGGGTGTTGCCCGTGACGCCGTCGCTGTTGGTGTCGATCGCGACCTGGCGATCCGCCCCGTTCGATCCCGCACGCGAGTTCTGGAATCCGCCCTCCGCGTTGCTGCCCGCGCCGCCGGAATTCACCTGCGACGTGGTGCGAGTCCGCGCCTGTCCGCGCGCTTCACCGCCGCGACGGCCGATCGCGGCCATGTGTTCGCGGTTGCGGCTCACCGCCATGCCGCCCTTGCGTCCCGCCTCGCGCGCTTCGCCCGAGTCGAATTCGTGCGCCGTGCCTTTGGCGTGAGCGGCGCGACCGCCCTTGCTGGCGATCTCCCGCTGTTTTTCGCGATCCATCGACGCGAAACCGCGATTGCTGCGCGAGCGCGAGTTGCCGTTCTGCGAGCTGTTCGCGCTTCCACCGTTCGATCCGATCCCGCCCGCCGTGATGCGATCGTCGTTGCCCGGTCTATTCGGCATCCTGCTCCTCCTAAAAATTGGCTAAACCGATCTAACCGATCGTGGACGTACAGTCCCGCACGTGCGTTCGGGTCCGACGCCGTGTGCTCCAGGCCCCCCCGGGCCATTGCGAGCAAATCAAATGCAAACTGCTTGCCGTCGTGCGATGGACGATGGGTGTTGGACGATGGGCAACTTCGTAGTTGTTACAGTCCACGCCCAGCGTCCAGCGCTCAACTCCCAGCGCTACGCCGCAGTCGTCTCTCCACCTAGCAAGGTCAGTACCTCGCCGGTGATGTAGCTCGAATCCACGTTCGACGCGAAGAACACGTACGCCGGAGCCACCTCCTCGGGCTGGCCGGGCCGCTTCATTGGCACCGCTTCTCCGTGCCTGGCCGCTTTCTTTGCCGGCTTGTCCGCCACATTGAGCGGCGTCCAGATGGGCCCCGGCGCCACCGCGTTCACACGAATGCCCTGGGCCACGAGATTCTGCGCCAACGATTTTGTAAACGCGTGGATGGCGCCCTTGGTCGCCGAGTAGTCGAGGAGGCCTCCGCTGCCCTGCAGGCCCGTGATCGATCCCGTATTCACGATCGCGCTGCCACGCTTCATGTGCCGCACCGCGGCGCGCGCCATGTACATGTATCCGAAGATGTTCGTGCGGAACGTGCGATCGATCTGCTCGTCGGTCAGGTCCTCGATCGTCTCCTGATGATGCTGATACGCCGCGTTGTTCACGAGAATGTCGATGAACCCGAAGGCGTCGACCGTCGCCTGCACGGCATCTTCACAGAATTGGGAATCACGCACGTCGCCCGGAATGAGGAGACAGCGGCGTCCTTCCGCGACGACCGCGCTCTCGGTCACTTGGGCGTCGCTCTCTTCTTCGGGCAGATACACGATCGCGACGTCGGCACCTTCGCGCGCGAACAGCACGGCCACGGCGCGTCCGATGCCCGAGTCGCCGCCGGTGATCAGCGCGGCGCGTCCATCGAGCTTCCCCGCTCCCTTGTAGTCCGGCGCCTCGAAACGCGGGCTCGGATCGATCTGCGACTCCAACCCAGGACGGGGCTGATGCTGTGCCTTGAACGGCGGCTTCGGGCGACGATTGCCGCGCTTCGCGTTCTTTCGACTTTTGCTGCCACTCTTGCTACTGCGATGCTTCGTGTTCGGCATGCAGTGGGCCGCCGCAAGAAGCAGACCGAAGAGACTGCTATATTCTGCGAGCGCTCGTGTTCTGCTGATGGTTCCTCGCGGCGGCGCTTCGCTCCGCTCGCACCTTCGCTCGGAATTCCGCTGTTATGTCATTGAGTGTTCGCTTGCTTGGAACATCCGCGTCGCGCCCGACCGTCGAGCGCAACGTGTCGTCGCTCGCCGTGCATCGCGAAGGCGAGACGCTGATGTTCGATTGCGGCGAAGGCACGCAGCGGCAGATGATGCGCTACGGCATCTCGTTCGCGCTCGAGGACATCTTCTTCACACACATGCACGCGGACCACCTCCTGGGTGTCATCGGCTTGATGCGCACGATGGCGCTCCAGGGCCGCGTCGAGCCACTGCGGTTGTGGGGACCGCGCGGCTCGGCGCGGGTGCTCAAACGCGCGCTGGAATTCGGGTTCGAGCGGCCGGCGTTCAACGTCGCGATCAATGAAGTCGACCCGGATGCGCGGATCGCGCGCAACGGCTACGCGATCGCCGCGTTTCCGGTCGATCACCGCGGCGCGCTGTCGCTGGGCTATGCACTCATTGAAGAGGAGCGCAAAGGCCGATTCAATCCGGACATGGCGCGCGAGCTCGGAATTCCCGAGGGGCCGCTGTGGGGCAAGATCCACCGCGGCGAGAGTGTGACACTCGACGACGGCCGCGTGATAAGTCCGGGCGTGCTGGTTGGGGACAAGCGCCCCGGCCGCACTATCGTAATTACCGGCGATACGCGTCCATGCCAGGCAACCATCGACGCGGCACGCGGCGCCGACTTACTCATTCATGAAGCAACGTTCGGTGATGAAGAAGCCGAGCGTGCGGTGGAGACGGGTCATTCGACGGCGCGCGAGGCGGCACAAGTCGCGCGCGACGCCGGCGTTCGGAGGCTCGTCCTCACGCACTTCTCGGCGCGCTATTCCCGGGATGCCGCTGATTTGTATCGAGAGGCGTGCGGGGTCTTTTCGGAGACCGTCGTCGGGAAGGATGGTCTCGAGGTGGAGGTTCCGTTTCGAGATCTGGCTTCGCAGGCGAATTAACAAACTAAAAACGACCGGATCTAACAAGATCTGACAAGATCTGTTTGCTCCGCGACACCCTGCGAGTGCCGCGCGCGGCGCAACGGATCTTGTCAGATTTTGTCGGACCTGGCCGTAGTGCTAGCCGTCGGACGCCTGCGACGGAAGCAACGGATCCGGTCGCGAAATATTCATCGCCCGCCGAAACAGCCGCGCGATATCCTCATCAGTCAATGCATCGAGCACCTTCGACTTGCTCAAGCGCGACGTCACGCTGCGCGCCTCGGGCCCATTGCTGATGTACCACGCGTACTTGTCCTTGCGACCCGTCGATCCGCCGGGGTGACGGAAGATCACCATCGCGTTGCTCGATCCCGGAAGATCGACGTCGACGACCCACTGGATACCGTCCGGCGAGTGCCAGACTCTGTTCTTCGCCATGTCTGTTTTTACGTGCCGTGTGAGGTCGTGTACGGTCTTGAACGTCTTCTACGGAGGAGTTAGCCGACCAGCTCGGGCGACAGCGGCTGCCTGCCCGCGTACCCCGCGTCGACTTCGTGCCAGAACTGGACCTCGGGCTCACCTAAACGCCAACACAGCAGCACCGTGCGCCCGCCCATCTCGCTGGGATAGTCCACGAGCCCAAGCCGGCGGTCCTTCAGCTGAATGCCAAGGTCCTCGAGCTCGCGCTGATAACCGTCCAGCTCGCGCGCCAGCGCCAGCGCCTGACGTTCCAGTTCTTCGGCGCGTTCGCGCGGCTCGTCGGCACGCGCGGTCGATGCCACCAGGTCGAGCTCGAGAATCGTCTCACGCCAGCGCTTGTGCTGCTGTACGACGTCCTCGACGATCTTCCGCACCAACGGAAGCGTTTTGTTGGCCTGCTCGACGGTGAAGTACTGCATACGACAAAGCTACTCGGTTCGGGGGCTTTCGGTCGAGCGGCGCTGCTTGCGGAGATCCTCCGCCTGGCGTTCCTCGAGCCGCCGCCGGCGACGCTCTTGCGCCGCACCATTCCGGCGCAGCTCATCGTCAGTTTCCGGCCTCAACTCCGGTACTTCGATGGGACGACCATTTCGATCCACGGCAACGAACGTCAGATAGCACGAGTTAGTGTGCCGCCGCCTTCCGGTGAGCAATTCCTCCGCTTCCACGCGCACGCCGACTTCCATCGACGACCGCCCGGCGAAGTTGACGCTCGCCTTCATCACCACGAGGTCGCCCAAGTGAATCGGCTCGCGGAAGTCGACGCGGTCGATCGACGCCGTGACGACCGCCGCGCGACTGTGCCGAAACGCGGCGATAGCGGCGCACTTGTCCATCATCGAGAGAATGACACCGCCGAACACGTGCCCCATGTTGTTGGCATGCTCCGGCATCATGAGCTCGGACGTTTCGTGCTGGCTTTCGCGAACGGTTTTGGAAGGACGCATTTGATGGGCGTATGGGCGAATGGACGTATGGGCGTATGGGCGAGGAAAAGGATGCGACACGGGCAGTTTCATCGTACGCGGCGGCTGCGTTGAATGCGCGCACGAGGGCGCGGCGATCGGTGTCGCCGATCGCTGGACGATCGAGCCAGTCGATGCGATGCACGGGTCCCGACATCGGTCCGATCGGCCATTCACGCCGCGACGTGTCGGCGAGCGACAGATGCGCGACTTCGCCCGAGGTGTCATAGCGGGCGATCACGCGATAGGCCGGCGTGGTCCACCGATCGGTACCTTCGTCGTCGGTGACCGGCAGCGACCGGCGCACTTCGCGCCACCACGCGGGCTCCGCATCCAACTTCAGTGGATCGAGTTGCACGACGTCGCCCTCGGCGCCTCGGCCCGAGCCGGGCACGGCGAATTGCACCGCCGGCGCGCCATCCATCGACGTCAATGTAAAGCTCGAGGGATCGAACGAGAGGCGGAGCAGTGCATCGGCCGCGCGGCGATCCTCGCCGCTCAACGTCGATCGCGTGGCGATGATTGAATCGCGCGTGGTTTGATAGGAATCGCGGCCGAGTGATTCGAGATGGCTCGCCGCGGATGCGCCGGCGATGTCGGCGACGGACACTGTCTTCGCGGTGCGCAGGTCGAGCACGCCGCGACGTGTCGTGTGGAACGGCCGCGCGTGAGGAAGCGAGATGTCGACGTGGTACTCGAACGACACGTAGGGCCCAAGCACCTCGAGGATATCGAACTCGGCCGTTGCGCTGGTGCTGGGATCGGCCTCGCCGTCCTCGTTCGGATCCAGCGGCCGCTCGTCGGGGTGCGCACGTCCGTACGCCTCCGCGATGCGCGGCACCGTCGTGTCGGCGAACACCAGCAAGCTGTCGCCGGTCGAGAGGTCGCGGCGAAAAACGCGCTCGCCCAAGAGGAGCGCGTCGTCGTACGAGAGATCCTCGTCGGCGACATACAGCTCGAAGAACTTGCCCTCGTAGCGCGCGAGTGTGAGCGGAACGCCGCGAACGTGCGCGCGCGCCTCTGTCCCGGTCGTGACCCAGTACGTCGAATCGCCGCCGCTCACGAGGAACTCCGAGCGAGGAGCCGCATTGCGTGACACCTCGTGCGGCCGCGCGCACGCGATGGCAGCGACAGCCGCGGCGAGCGGAACCCAGGCGAGCAAACGACGCGGAGCGAGCCTCATTGCGGGCAAATATACGCTAGAATTCTGCGCATGCGCCGCTCACTTGCCGTTCTCTCGCTGCTCGCGTCGATCGCTCTCGTTGTCACCACGCCGCTCGTCGCACAACAGTCCGCGCCGACGACCGTGCGCGCGCTGTACGTGAATCGCTGGGCTTCGCAAAGCAAGAAGCGCATGGCGAAGCTGCTCGCCGCCGCGGATGAAACCGAGATCAACGCGCTCGTCATCGACATGAAGGACGAGTTCGGGTTGAACTACAAGACCGAGAATCCCGAGTTCGCGAAGAACGCCGGCACCGCGAACAAGGTGCGCGACCTGCACGCGCTGCTCGACACGCTCAAGGCCCATCACATCCTGGCGATCGCGCGCATCGTCGTGTTCAAGGATTCGGTGACGGCGCGCGTCCATCCGGAGTGGACGATTCGCCGCAAGGACAACTCGATCTGGCGCGACAAGAAAGGCATCGCGTGGGTGAATCCCTATCATCGCGAGCTGTGGGCGTACAACATCGGCGTCGCCGAAGAGCTGGCGAAGATGGGCTTCGGCGAGATTCAGTTCGATTACATCCGCTTTCCTGAACCATATCCGAGCCTTCCGCCGCAGGTATTTCCCGACAACGGCGGCGTGTCGAAGCCGGACGCACTCGCCGCGTACCTCAAGGAAGCCAAGGCCCGCATGAACAAGCTGGGCGTGCGCGTGACGGCGGACATCTTTGGTCTGGTGACGACGGTCGCCGGTCCGCTGGAAGTTGGTCAGGACTGGGAGAAGATCTCGCCGAACGTCGACGTGGTGCTGCCGATGGTCTACCCGTCACACTACCGCTCGGACGACGTGCCGGGGGTGCCGCATCCCAACGCCGAGCCGTACAAGGTGATCAAGTGGGCGATCGACCGGGCGAAGGTGCGCGATAAGAGAATTGGTATTACAACTCCTGAACACATCCGTCCCTGGCTTCAGGCCTTCACGCTCGGGAAGCCGGAATACGGGCCGGAGCAGCTCAAGGCGGAAAAGCAGGCAGTGTACGACGCGGGTTACGACGGCTGGGTGATGTGGAACCCCGGCTCGATCTACGACGTGTACATGCCGGCGCTGGAGAAAACGCTGGTGTCGCGGAAGAAGTAGCGGGCGATCGTTCGCGCGCTAGGTTCGTCCGGCCGCGATCGCCCGCAGGCCCTCGATCAGCCGGCCGACTTCATCCTCGCTCGTGTAGCAGCTGCACCCGACGCGCACCAACCCGTGCGGGCGCAGGCCCAGGCGATCGACGATCGTCGCCGCATAGAAATCGCCGTTCGACACGAACACGCCGCGCTTGGCGAGCGCGATCGCCACGTCGTCGGTCGTGAAGGCGCGCAGCGTGAACGACAGCGTCGGCGTGCGCGGTGTGCCCGGCGGCGGACCGTACAACGTGAGTCCGTCGATCTCCGCGAGCGAATTCCAGAGCGTCGTGAGCAGCGAGTCGCCGCGCGCGTGCAGCGTGTCGAACGTGCGGCGCAGCGCGCCGCGCCGATTCATCTCGCCGCCGGCCAACGACGCCAGAAAATCGACCGCCGCCGCCGCGCCGACCATACCTTCGTGATTCTGCGTTCCGGTCTCCAGCCGTTCGGGCGAATCCTGCGGCGCGGGATCCAACCGCGGCGCGTCCAGCGCCTCGATCAAATCCTTCTTGCCCCACAGCATGCCGATGTGCGGCCCATAGAACTTGTATGCCGAGCAGCCGAGGAAATCGCAGCCGAGTTGCTGGACGTCGACCAGGACGTGCGGCGAGTAATGCACCGCATCGACGAAGACCTTGGCGCCGACGACATGCGCGAGCGCACCGGCTTTCGCGACGTCGGTGATGGTGCCGAGCGCGTTCGATGCCGCGTTGATCGCGAGCAGCTTGGTGCGCGGCGTGATCGCCTTCTCGAGATCGCTCCAATCGAGACACCCGCGCTCGGTATTGAGGCGCACCATGCGCACCGTGACGCCGCGCTCCTTCTCGAGCCACGTCCACGGCGCGACGTTGCCGTGGTGATCGATCTCCGTGATGACGATCTCGTCGCCCTTGCCCCACTCGCTGCCGAACGCGCGCGCGAGATGGAACGTGAGCGTCGTCATGTTCTGTCCAAACGCGATCTCGTCGGCGCGGCCGTTCACGAAGTCGGCCATCGCCTGCCGCGCCTCGGCGAGCAGCGCGTCGGTCTCTTCGCTCGTCGGATACTTCCAGTGCGTGTTCGCGTTGTGGTGATAGAGATACTCCGCCATCGCGTCGACGACGTCGCGCGGCACCTGTGTTCCACCCGGCCCGTCGAAGTACGCGACGGGATGCCCGTTGTGCATTCGTTCGAGCGCGGGAAAGCGTGAGCGAATCTCGGCGACGCTCGCGACGTGCGCCGTCGTATCGCGCGCGGTCGCGGTCATTGAATCTCCACTCCTGCCCACTGCTCGATGAGCTTCACGATCTCCACGTGGTCGGCGAGCTCACCGAGCTCGCCGCGCGCGATGCGAAACACGTCCGCCGTGAGTTGCGTGACCGGCGCGGGTACGCGATTGTCGCGCGCCAATCCCGCGGCGATGCCGATGTCCTTTTCGAGCAGCGCAAGTCGAAACGTCCGCGGAAAGGCGCGCGTGAGGACGCGCTCGGGAATGAGATTCATCGACGAGTTCGATCGGCCGCTCGAGGCGTTGATCACTTCGAGCGCCTTCGCGGGATCCACGCCTTCTTTCACGAGCGTCGCCAGCCCTTCGGCCGCCGACAGGAGATGAATGGCGAGGAAGGCCTGGTTCACCGCCTTCACGGTGTCGCCCGCGCCGATGTCGCCGCAGTGAACAATTTTTTGACCGAACGTCGCGATGACTGGCCGAGCGCGGTCGAGCACGGCGGCATCGCCGCCAACCATCACGGTGAGGATTCCCTTTTCCGCACCGCTCACGCCACCGCTCACCGGGGCGTCGAGAAAGTCGGCGCCTTTTTCGGCGAGTCTCGCGGCGATCTTGCGCGACGTGCCCGGATCGCCCGACGTGCAATCGACGACGATCGCGCCGCGCTCGATGCCGGCGAGCAATCCTTCGTCGCCGTCGAGCAGCGAATAGACGTCGGGCGACGTCGACAGGCAGATGACGATGACTTGGGCGTCGCGCGCGGCGTCGGCCGGCGACTTCGCGTGCCGCGCGCGGTGCTCGGTCGCGAACGATTCGGCGCGCTCGGCCGTGCGATTCCAGACCGCGAGCGGCATACCGGCCGCGGCGATGCGTGCGGCCATCGGGCGCCCGATGGCGCCCAGGCCGAGGAAGGCTGTGTTCATGCGAGGGAAGTTATCGCGTCGTTATCAGTTCGCTATCTTTCACGCATGATCACGCGAGCGCGCGTCGAGGGAATGAGCTGCCAGCATTGCGTGCGCGCGGTATTTACCGCGCTCACCGCGCTGGAAGGCATCTCGCGGGCGGACGTGTCGATCGGCGCGATCGAGGTGGAGCATGACGGACGGGTGACGGTCGATCAGTTGCGCGAGGCGGTGGCGGTGGCGGGTTACACGGTGGTCGCCGGCAAGACCGATCGACGGGTACTCCCCGTCGTTTAGGGACCGGGGCCGCCGGCGACCGGCGGACCGCGGAACTCATTGGACTATTTCAATCATGCCGCGGACGCCTGACCCGTTACGAGTCTTCGCGAAGCAGGCCAGTGACCCGAAGCTCGCTCGCCTGTTCACGCTCCTTGCGCGGCGCAGGACGACATTCGAGAAGATGTACGCTCGGTTTGCCGAAAGCATTCTCCATCACCGTCAAGTGCGAGAAGGGCGCGCGGCGCATCTGACGCCCAAACAACAGCGATGGATTGACGACGCGCGGCGAGCTGCCGGTCAGGCGAACAGGGACTTGCTGGCCACGCCCCGATCGTTGAGCGATGCGGATCGCGCGCGCGCCATTCTCGCGAGTGAGAGGATGCAACTGAGCTTCGACGAGCGAATGCTTCCCGGCTACGCGCCGGAGGACCAGCCGCTGGCGGCGGAGCTGCTGAGGTTTCAGCGTGAGACGATCGAATTGATCGAGTTGGCGTTGGATAGCTGATCGCTCTCGACCAGCACGTCCGCCGCCGTCAACAGCTCGTCCAGCCGTGCGGCGTCGAGCGCTGCTCCATCCGGCGACTCGAGCACGAAACCGGCATCGCGAATCATCTCGTAGTCGGCGCGTGCGGCCTGGCCCGGCGTCGTGAGATAGTCGCCGATGAAAATCGAGTTCGCCGCGTAGAGGCCGAGCGGCTGCATGGACCGCAAATGCACTTCGCGCCCGCCGGCGATTCGAATCTCCTGCGACGGCAGGATGAAGCGATACAAGCACAGCACGCGGAGGCAGTAGCGCGGATCGAGCGCGCGCAACGTCTCGAACGGCGTTCCAGGAATTGGAATGAGGAAATTCACCGGCACGCTGCGCACCCCGAGCTCGCGCAACGAGAGCGCGAGGTCGATCACGTCGTCGCGACTCTCGCCCATGCCGATGATACCGCCCGAGCAGGTCTTCATCCGTGACTGCGCGACGTTGTTCACCGTCGCGACGCGGTCGCCGAACGTGTGCGTCGTCACGATCTCGTCGGTGAATCGCTCGGAGCTGTTCAGGTTGTGATTCACCTGATCGACGCCGGCCTCCTCGAGCCGTCGGACGTGATCTTCGGTGAGCAATCCAAGACATGCGCACACGTGCATGTCGTGTCGCGCCTTCACCTCGCGCACCGCGTCGAGCACCTTGTCGAACACCCGGCCCCCGGGCGCGCGGCCCGAGATCACCATGCAGAACGTGCCGACGTTGAGCTTCGCCGCGCGATCGGCCGCCGCGAGAATCTTTTCGCGCGCCAGGAAGGGATACTTCTCGATCTCCGCCGCCGACACCGCGGACTGCGAGCAGTAGTGACAGTCCTCGGGACACAGCCCGCTCTGCGCATTCAATAAAAAGTGCAGGCGCACGCGATTGCCGAAGTGATGCCGGCGCACGCGATAGGCCGCGGCAAGCTGGTCGAGCATCGCGTCGTCCGGAGCGCTGAGCACCGCAAGCGCTTCGTCGCGCGAGATCAGCTCACCGGCGAGCGCCTTGTCCGCCAGCGAGTTCCAATTCTGAAATGACATGAGGAAGGAGGAGGTCGGATATCGAATCAAGTTCGTCGGTGTCGGCGAGCCACGGAAGCTCGACGACGGGAACATCCTCGAGCTCGGCGATCAGCAGGCCGTTCTCGCGCGCCGACGTGTCGCTCGACGGCTTGACGTTGTTCAACGCGACGGCGCGCACGACCAGCCCCGCCGCACGAGCCGCGGCGATCGTGAGCCGGGTGTGGTTGATCACGCCCAGGCGATTCGCCGCGACGACCAGCACGTCGAGATTCCAGCGCGCGAACAACCCGTCGAATGACAAGCGGTCGGCGATCGGAACGAGCAAGCCACCCGCGCCTTCGACGAGCAGCGCGTCGCATTCGGCGACCGCGGTGCGAATCGTGTGATCGAGCACGTTGAGATCGACCGACGACCGCGAGCGACGCGCGGCCGCGAGCGGCGCGATTGGATCGGCGAAAACGAGCGGTGCAACGATCGACAGCGGCAGCACCGCGCCCGCGGCTTTCGCCAGCCGCATGCCGTCGCGCGATTCATCATCGAACGCGACGCCGGTCTCGACCGGTTTCATCGCCGCAACGCGAAGCCCGCGCCTGCGCAGGCCGGCGGCGATCGCGCAACCGACCATGGTTTTGCCGACGCCAGTGTCCGTTCCGGTGATGCCGAGTCGAATCACAGTCCCTCCGCGAATTCGGCGATGACGTCGTACGCCTTTCCGAGATCGTCGGCCGTGGAGCAATAGGGCGGCAGGACGTACACGGTGTCGCCGAGTGGGCGGAGGAGCACGCCGCGCTCGAGAGCGAACGCGCGCAAGCGCGGACCGATACCACTCAGATACCCGGTGTCCGGCGCGACGAGATCCAGCGCGAAGATCGTCCCGAGGACGCGGACGTTGGTGACGGTACGAATGCCGGCGAAACGCCCCACCGCCGCGCGATGGCCCGCCTCGATGGCGCGCCGGCGTGACCCACACGCCTCGTCGAGCAACGCGAGCGACGCCAGCCCCGCCGCGCACGCGATGGGGTTGGCCGTGTATGAGTGTCCGTGAAATAGTGTTCTCTTACGATCCGTCGATTGGAACGCCTTGAAGATCTCGTCCGTCGCGAACGTGGCTCCGAGCGGAAGAAAGCCGCCGGTGATGCCCTTGGAGACGCACATCAGATCGGGACTTACGCGCGCATGCTCGCACGCGAACAGTGGGCCGGTGCGGCCAAAGCCCGTCATCACCTCGTCGGCGATGAACAACGCGCCGTCACGCTTCGCGATCTCGCGCAGCGCCGCCAGCGATTCGGCCGGCCACAGACGCATGCCGCCGGCGCCCTGCACCATCGGTTCGACGATGAGCGCCGCCACCTGCCCCTCGCGCACCGCCACGACGTGCTCGAATGCCGAGACGACGTCTTCCTCCGACGGATCGGGCAGATGCACGACCTCGAACAGCTCCTCGGCGAACGGGTCGGTGAACAGGCCGCGCGCGCTGACGCTCATCGCGCCGAACGTGTCGCCGTGATACGCATTCTCTAAAGCCACGATGACGCGGCGCTTCTCACCGCGATTCTGCCAGTACTGCAGCGCCATCTTCACCGCGACCTCGACCGCGGTGGACCCGTCGTCGGAGAAAAAGACGCGCTCGAGACCGGACGGCACGCGCTTCACCAGCGACTCGGCCAGGCGCGCCGCCGGTTCGTGGGTGAAACCCGCGAAGATGACTTGCTCCAGCTCGCGAGCCTGGCGCGCGATCGCGTCGGCGATCTCCGGCTGCGCGTGGCCGTGCAGCGTCACCCACCACGACGAGATGGCGTCGAAGATCGCGCGGCCCGACGCGTCGTAGAGATAGGCGCCCTCGGCGCGCACGATGACGTCCGCCGGCTCGCGCAACCCGTGCTGCGTGTACGGATGCCAAACGTGCCGCGCATCCGCGGCGCTCACATCGAAAGGCGTGTGCTTCATTCGTGAATCACGTCGGCGAGTGTATCCGCCAGTCGCCCGATCTGATCGTCCGTGTGCGCGGCGCTCAGCGATATGCGGAGCCGCGACGTTCCGTCGGGAACCGTTGGCGGCCGAACGGCGCCGACCAGTACGCCGCGCCGCGCGAGCTCATTCCCGATACGAGCTGTCGCGGCGGCATGGCCGATGTGAATCGGAATGATGTGCGTTCCCGTCGGCGCGACGCCCGGAATGCGTCGCTCGGTGAGCGCCGCACGCATCGCATCGGCGTTTCGCGCGACACGCGCTCGACGATCCGGCTCGGCGCGGACGATGCCGATCGCGGCGCGCGCTATCGCAGCCTGCGCCGGCAGCGGTCCGGTGGAAAACACGAAGCTGCGCGCGCGATTGATCAGCAGGCGCCGAAGTGTCTCGCTTCCCGCGACGTACGCACCCGCGCCGCCGAACGCTTTGCCCAGCGTGCCAACGAGCACGTCGATGTCGCCCTCGACGCCGCAGTGCTCCGGTGACCCGCGTCCATGCGAACCGAGGACGCCGGTCGCATGCGCGTCGTCGACGTAGACCCAGGCGTCGAAAGCACGCGCGAGCGCGACGATCTCGGGCAGGGGCGCGAGGTCGCCGTCCATCGAGAAGAGCCCGTCGGTCACGATGACGGCGCGCCGCGTGCTCGCGCGCGCTCGAGCGAGCAGCCCGCGCAGTGCGTCCATGTCAGCGTGCGGATAGACGTGGACGGCAGCGCGACTGAGCCGGCATCCGTCGATCAGCGACGCGTGATTGAGCTGGTCGGAGAAGATCGCGTCGCCGCGGCCAACGAGGGCGCCGATCGTGCCGACGTTCGCGGCGTACCCGGTCGCGAACGACAACGTCGCCCCGGTGCCGAAGAACTCGGCCAGGTCGCGCTCCAGCGCCTCGTGGGCCGGACTGTTTCCGGAAATGAGCCGCGATGCGCCAGCGCCGCTTCCGTATTCCTGCGCCGCCTCGGCGCCCGCGGCAGCGAGCCGAGCATCGGTCGAAAGGCCGAGGTAATCGTTCGATGAGAAGTCGATCGCGGGCGCACCGTCGACTTCGACGTCGGCGCCGAGCGTCCGACGAACGACTCGAAGCGATCGCTCGAGGCCGGCCTGTCGCAGCGATTCCAACTCGGCGTCGAGCGCGGCGTCGAGCGAAGACGTGACGGAGGAAGACACGTCATGAGGCTAACGTCAAACGCCGTCCTTGTCATCCTGAGCGAGCGCAGCGAGCGAAGGACCCTGCGTCGCCGAGGAGAGAGATCCTTCGCTTCGCTCAGGATGACACCGCGGCTCACGATGCGCCGGCTCACGATGCGCCACGAGATTTGTATCACTTAGCGCAGATTCGTCGCGATTCAGGGTTGTGCCGCCGCGCTCGTCGTGCCTAACTTGCCGCCGCGAATCCGCCCACGGTTCAACCGTCCTGGCGGAATTCCAAGCGGAGGTGCGTAGCGCCGACGCGAGGAACGATCTCGGTAAAGGACGGCACCATGGCCCCAGCACAGCGCAACCCAGAGGACCGTCCGGTCGCGGCATTGCTCGCGCCCGATATCGTCGCGCTCCTCGAGGAGTCGCCGGCCGACATCCGCGCGGAGACGGAGGAGATTCACCCCGCCGATCTCGCCGACGTCGCCGAGCTGCTGGAGCACCAACAGCTGCAGGCGTTCCTCGCCGCGCTCGGACCGGATCGCGCCGCCGACGTGCTGGAGTATCTCGACGAAGAGCTGAGAACCGAATTCCTCGAAGGCATCACGCCGCGTCAGGCAGCGGAGCTCGTCTCGGCCATGACGCCGGACGATCGCGCCGACACGCTCGAGGAGATCGACGAGGAGCACGTCGAGGAGATCCTCTCGGAGATTCCGGCCGAAGCGCGGCAGGAAACCGAGAAGCTGCTCGCGTACGAGCCGGACACCGGCGGCGGTCTGATGACCACCGAGTTCGTCTCGGTGTCGGCGGACATGACCGTGGAAGCGGCGCTCGAGAATGTGCGCGCCGTCGCGCGCTCCGGACGCCGGGAGGCCATGCACGCCATCTACACGACCGACGCACAGAATCGCGTGGTCGGGGTGATGTCGCTGCGCGAGCTGCTCGCCGCGCCGGCGGGGGCGCGCATCAACGACATCGCGTGGTCGGAAGTGGTGAGTGTGTCGCCGCAGGCCGACCGCGAAGAGGTCGCGCGCGTAATCGCGAACTACGACCTCGTCGCGGTGCCCGTCGTGAGCGAGTCCGGCCACATCATGGGTGTGATCACCGTCGACGACATCATCGACGCGATTCAGGAAGAACAGACCGAAGACGTCCAGAAGCTCGGCGGTATGGAGGCGCTGGACGAGCCGTATTCGACGATCGGCTTCTGGCGCATGATCAAGAAGCGCGCGGGGTGGTTGAGCGCGCTGTTCCTTGGTGAGATGCTGACGGCGACCGCACTCGCGTCATATCAGAAGGTGATCGACGAGCAGACCGTGCTCGCGTTGTTCTTGCCGCTCATCGTGAGCTCAGGCGGCAACTCGGGCTCGCAGGGCACGTCGCTGCTCATCCGGGCGCTCGCGCTCCGCGAAGTGTCGCTTCGCGACTGGTGGCGTGTCGCGAGCCGCGAGATCGCGACGGGGCTCACGCTCGGCGTGATCCTGGCGATCATCGGCTTCGCGCGCATCGAGGCGTGGCAGTACATGGCGGAGCACGGCTGGACGGTGCTCGGATTCAAGCTTGGTCACAACTACGACATCACGTTCGCCAACGGCGTGCCCGTCGTGCACATCGTGCATAATCCACTCGCGCTCACCGTCGCCGTCGCGCTCGTGGGCGTCGTGATGTTCGGCACGCTCGTCGGCTCGATGCTGCCGTTCATTTTCCGAGGCCTGGGCTTCGATCCCGCGAGCGCGTCGGCGCCGTTCATCGCCACGTTCGTGGACGTGACGGGGTTGATCATTTACTTCAACGTCGCGTTGCACATTCTGTTGCGATGAAAGCCAAACCTGGATCGCCGCGGCCGAAGCCGCCGGCGCAGTCACGTCCAACGCTGGCGCGATCCGTCGGCGGCTTGCCGCTGCCTCCCAAACTGCCGAAGCCACCGGTGCCGCGCGTGATGAAACCGCTTCTCGCGGCGCCACCGAAGGCGACCGTCTCCAAGCCGCATCCGCCGACGCCGAACAAGCCGGCATCGAGTACCGCGGCGGCGCGGCCAAGCGTCGCGGGAAAACTCGGCTCGTTCGTGCCGAAGCGTTAACTTTCTCGGCGAACAATCTCGAGGGCCACGATGGAAGCGCTGAACCTGACGATCGAAGGAATGACGTGCGAGCACTGCGTCCGCGCGGTGCGTGGACGCCTCGAGAAAACCGACGGCGTGAGAGTCGGCGACGTACAGGTCGGCTCGGCGAAGCTCAAGTTCGATCCCGCGAAAACGAACGTCGACGCGATCGAGGACGCGATCGCGGACGAGGGCTACACGGCGTTCGTGGCCGATTGAGGGCCCAGGTGCGAGTCGTCTCCTTCTTGCCGGCCGCGACAGAGATCGTATGCGCGCTTGGGCTCGAGGAGTCGCTCGTCGGCGTCTCGCACGAATGCGACTATCCGGCGATCGCGCGCGAGCGGCCCGTTGTCGTGCATTCGGCGATGGCATTGGCCGCGCTCGGCCCGGCCGCGATCGACGATGCGGTCCGACAACGACTGCACGGTGGCGAGAGCCTCTATGTCGTCGATGAATCGTTGCTGCGCGCGCTCGCGCCCGATCTGATCATCACACAGGACCTATGTCAGGTCTGCGCGCCGTCAGGCAACGACGTTACTCGACTCCTCGCATCGCTGTCGCCGCGTCCTGAGATTCTGTATCTCACGCCGCGATCGTTCGAGGACGTCGCCGACAACCTTCGCGCCGTCGCACGGGCGACGGGAACGGAAGCGCGCGCGGAGGCGCTCTTGGCGGAACGGGAACAACGTCTGGCGCATGTCTCCGAACGCATGAAAGGAACAAGTCACCCGACCGTGTTCTTCGCCGAGTGGGTCGAGCCGATCTACTGCGCCGGACACTGGGTGCCCGAGATGATCGAGCGCGCCGGAGGCGTACCGCTCATCGCACGACCGAACGCCGATTCAGTGCGCATCGATCGCGACGAAATTCCCGCGGCCGCCCCCGATGTGATCATCGTCGGCCCATGTGGATTCTCATTGGCCGGAGCGATCGAACAAGCTCCAATGCTCGGCATCGATGCGCCGCGTATCGTCGCCGTCGATGCCAACGCCTACTTCGCGCGGCCGGGACCGCGACTGGTCGATGGCGTCGAGCTGCTCGCCCACATACTGCACCCCGCGCAGTTCCCGTGGTCGCGCGAGCGGGAAGCGTACCGCGAGCTGTAAGAAGCTGGAAGCCTCGGAGCCGCTCGCGTTATCGGCCCGCGGCCACGCGAATGTTATCCTGCGTCTGCGTCAGGTTCGCGCCATCGGCGCGATCCTCGAGCGGACTGATGATCCCCGTCTCGAGCCACGCATGCTCGCCGCGCATGACCTGCTGCGCCACGCGATACATCTCCGCGTCGTAGTGCCCGTAGAAATCATCGAATAGGCGCGCGATGCGCACACGCGCCGCACGGCAGAACAGATCCGCCAGGCCGTTCGCGTTCTTGTTTCCTTCCTTCGCCAGCTTGCGCGCGCGCACGCACGCGGCGCTCATCGCGAACAGCTCGGCGCCGATGTCCACCGCGCGGAACAGCACGAGCTGCCGCCGCTCGAGCTTGGGGCCAAGCCGCACCATCGCATGGAAGATCGCGCGGCCGAGCTTTCTCGTGTGACGCTCGGCGAATCGCATGTGGCCGGCGAGCGGACCGAATTCGCCGAATGATCCCGGTACCTGTCCCTTGCCGACCCACCGCGCCGGATACCACGTCGGATAGAATTTCATCACGCGCCCGAACGCCGCCGCTTTCTCGCCTTTCGATGATTCCTTGTCGACGAGCGCGAACGCGGTCTTGAAGTGATGGTCGACCGCTTCGCGCGCGATGAACAGCCGCATGATCTCCGACGATCCCTCGAAGATCAGGTTGATGCGGGCGTCGCGCATTGCGCGTTCAATGGGAATTGGACGCTCGCCGCGCGCGCGCAGCGAGTCGGCGGTCTCGTAACCGCGGCCGCCGCGAATCTGCAGCGCGTCGTCGACGATGTGCCACCCATGCTCGGTGTTGTACATCTTCGCGATCGCCGCTTCCAGCCTGATGTCATAGTGCCCATGTTCGGCCAGGCCGACGGTGAGGCCGGAGATCGCTTCCATCGCGAACGTGTTCGCGGCCATCATGGCGACTTTCTGCGCCACCGCTTCGTGCTTGCCGATCGGCGCGCCCCACTGCACGCGCTCCTGCGCCCACGTGCGCGAGGTAAGCAGCATCGCCTTGCCGCCGCCGGCGACGCTCGCCGGCAGCGTGAGCCGGCCGGTGTTGAGCGTGATCAGCGCCAGCTTGAGTCCCTTGCCCTCACCCCACAGAATGTTTTCGCGCGGAACCTTCACGTTCGTGAAGTGAATCACGCCGTTCTCGATGGCCTTGAGCCCCATGAAGCGGCAGCGGTGCACGACTTCCACGCCGGGCCACGACGTCTCGACGATGAATGCCGTGATCTGCTTGCGCGGCTTGCCGTTGACGACGGCGTCCGGCGTCCGCGCCATGACGAGCAGCAGCTCGGCGCGCGTGCCGTTGGTGCACCACAACTTTTCGCCATTCAAGATGAAGTGCGATCCGTCGGCGCTCGGCTCGGCGTGGGCGTGCATGTTCGCCGGATCCGATCCCGCGTCGACTTCCGTGAGCGCGAACGCGCTGATCGCTCCCTTGGCCAGTCTAGGGAAGAACTTTTTTTTCTGCTCGTCGCTGCCGAACAGCTTGAGCGGCTGCGGCAATCCGATCGACTGGTGTGCGGAGAGCAGCGCGGTGAGCGAGCCGTCTTTCGACGTCACCATCGCCATCGCTTTCACGTAGCTCGAGTACGAAAGCCCAAGACCGCCGTACTCGGTCGGGATCTTGATGCCGAACGCGCCGATGTCGCGCAGCTCCTGCACGTACTCTTCGGGAATCTCGCCCGTGCGGTCGATCATGTCGGAATCGACGCGCTCGAGAAATGCCTGGAGCTTGTCGAAAAACGGCTTCGCGCGCGCTTCCTCGCTTGGATCTTCAGCGGGATGTGGATGAATCAGATCCAGCCGAAAGCGGCCGAGAAACAGCTCGCGCACGAAGCTCTCGCCGGACCATTCGCTCTCGCGCGCCGCTTCGGCCACATCGCGCGCTTCACGTTCAGAAACCGGACTCGCCGCTGGATTCGTCATACACGCTCGCCGTGATGTTCCGTCGTTCATAAGGTACAGCGGGGACGACGACTGAGGAAATCACCGTCGCGGTGTGACTCCGGCCACTCTCTCAACCGCGCGCAAAGGCGCAACCTTCGGCGTTGGCGATGCAGCCGCAGTTTCGAAATTCTTCCGTTCGCTTCCCCGAGTGATCTATGCATGCCTCGAGCCGTCCGAATTCGACCACACGCACGTCGTTGATCGACCAGCTGGCCGAGTGGCTGTTGACGAGTTGTCCATTCTCGACGCTCACGATACTCGCGCTGCTCGTGCTCGGCTTCGCGTTCGACGTTCCGCGGCCGGCGGTGATCGTCGCCGTCGTGATTTCCGCCGACCTGCTGCTCAATCTGGCGCGTCGTTATCGTCGAACGCGCCGCCGTGATGCTGGTGATGCCGCTCGCGTCGTGACTGCGTGATCACGATGCCCGCGCCGCCGAGGGCCACACATGCGAACGCGAACCATTGGATCGCGTAGCTCATGTGCGGGCCCTCGTCGAGCGGCGGCACGGTGAGGCGCGCCATCTTGTCGGCCCGCATCACCGAGTCGCCGAGCAGCACGACGTACACCGGCGACACCGGGTAGGGGAGCGCGTGCGACACGGCCGCGTATCCCAGCCGTGAAATGACGTTCGGCTTCGAGGCGAACGCGGTTCCCGACACGGACGGAATCTCCTCCGCATAGCCGCTGAACGTCGTGGCGGTGTCGCGCCACCGCACTTGGTCGACCGACGCTCCATCCGGCGCGTAGATCCACCCGCGATTGACCAGCACGGCGGTATCGTGCCCGGGAATGCGAACCGGCGTGAGGAGATTCACGCCTGGCGATCCATTGTGCGTCCGCGCCGCGTAGATGAGCTCGTGCGCGTAGTCCGCGACGCCGGTGACGCGCGCGCGACGAAAACGGGCTTCGGCCGTGTCATGCGGAAGCTGAGTCACGTCGGCTTCGGCTGAATCGAGCCGCGAGATCACGAGTGCGTTTCGCGCGCGGCGTTGATGCAGTCGGCTCAACTGCCAGACGCCGAGGCGAATGCAGCCCGCGGCGGCCGCGACGGCAATCGCCACGAACAGCCAGAGGCGCGCGCCTTTCAATTCGAGCTACCGCGGACGTCGATGTCGAAGGCTCCGGTGAGAATTCGGTTCTGCCGCTTCACTTGCACCCACATGCGATAGCGTCCCGCTTTAGGAAACTCATATGGAAAGGACAGCGAGCCCGAGTAGCTCATGTCCATCGCCGGCGAAATCACTGCGTCGGCGCGAAGACGGCCGCGCGCGGTCGTGTCGCCGCGGTCGCGCGCCTGAAATATCTGCTGCGCGGCCGCGGTGACGGTACCCATCGGGTGTAGATGAATGAAAACTGAATCATCGCTCGCGAGCACGACGGCGTGCGCCGCCATGCCGAGAAACGGCTGCAGCGCGGCTACTCGGCCGGCCGAATCTTTCACTTCGAAGGCCAGATCCAGAGGACGCCGCGCGACGATCGGACCGTTCGTCAGCCACGTCAACGTCGAGCCGCCCCCGAGACGCGCGATCGCTCCGCGATTGGCCGGCGCTAGCGTCCGCGATTCCAGCCACGCGTCGTCGGAATCTGCCGGCGCTCCATTCGAAGCCGAGCTGCCGACGTCGAACGTGTTCGTCACCGTGAACGACGCACCCGTTTCGATCGTGAGATCGCCGAACAACCGGTAGTGGCCGGCCGGCAGAGGCGGCAGCGTCGTGCTGAAGTGAAGCGAGTCCCCCTGCACCGGATGCAGATGTGCGAACACGAGATGATCCGGCTCGCTCACGATGAACAGGTGCATCATCTTGCCGTGATCGGGCACGACGGGCGCGAACAGCGCGCGATATGATGCCGTGTCGTGAACGTTCAGCTGCAACAGGCCATTCGCCGAAAGCGCAACATCCACTGCCGGCGGACGAAACATCGTGCGGCGGTACGCCGCATCGACTGTATTCCACCACTTCGCGCCGCCGAATACGAGAACGGCGAAGAGCGGCGTCGCGATCAGCGCGAAGCGATTCGCGCGGCGCCGCACCGATGCATCGGCCACTTGGCCCGGCGGCAACACACCCTCGCCGGCCGCCGCGCGCACGATCGTGATGAGCCCCGCGATCAACACGCCGCCGAGCACGACGAGAATGCCGCCGAGGAACGGCGACATGCCGAGGCGCGCGGTCGCGATCGAATTCACCGGCACAACCGCGGTGCCGGAACCGCGGGCGCCCTCGACATTCACGTAGACGCTGTACGCGCCGCGCGACATCAGCCACACCTGACCGCTGTAGAGATTCGCCTCACCCGCGACACGGCGAGCTTCGTCGCCGATCGGCGCGCCACTGACGCCGGTCTTCCAGAACACCGGTTGAATCGTCACGCGGCGCGCATCGCTCGCATTCACGCGCACGACGACGTCGGCTAATCCGGGCACGACGTTCGGAGGCCGGACAATTACACGCACCGCGTACGCGCCCGCCGATCCGTCGTATACGACGTCGGGACTTCCCACGTGGGCCGATGCGACGAGCCACAGGGCGGGAATCAGCACCGCGCCGAACGCGCGCCGCTTCACCGCTGCACACGGCGCATCCATGCGCCGCGTCCCAAGCCAAGCGCGCTGGACGCTGTCGCGAGGCAGAAGGCGAGCAGCATGTACGCACCAAACGACCACGCGCCCGGCGCGGCTGGATCGAATCGACGTGTCAGCGCCGCATACGCCGGCGCCATCCAGTACACGAAGCTCTGTGGGTTGATCAGGCGGTTCGCCGCCGCCGGCGTCATCAGGAACGAGGCGAACGGCCACTGCACGGCGAGAAACACGCTCACGAACGTCGCGCCGAGAATGGCCGCGAGCGCAAGTGTCGGGACGCGGCCGTCGAGACGCTGTGTGATGAGATCGAAGCAGATGGCCGGCGCGATCACGAGCAGCGGAAACGGCAGCGTCACCATGTGCGTGACGTGCTGGAAGATCGGTCCCAGCTTGGGCGTTGCGGGAAATAGTTCGATCGTCCACATCAGCACGACCATGATTGCCGTGAACCACGCCGCCGCCGCGGTCGCCGCCCAGCGCAGCTTGATCGCGCGGCCCATCGCGGCGAGACCAAACGGAAATGCGGCCGAGCACATCGCATAGAACCAGCCGCTGTGCATCATGCGGCGTTCGCTGTACTCGGTCAGAAACAGCGCGTAGTTCATGAGGAAAAAGCCGGCCGTCAACGACAGCACCCACGCCAGCCGCCTTCGATCACGCTCGGCCGCGCGATTCTGCTCGGCCAGCGTCAACAGCAGTGCGCCGGTGACGATGGCGAAAATCCCGATCGCGAGCACCGCGTGCGGCGGGCTGATGATCTTCACGTCGAGGCCGTATGCGTTGTGCCACCAGTTGTCGAATGGCGCCGACGCGAGCATGGCGATGCAGCCCCAGATGCAGATCCACACCCCGAGCGGCGCGCGAAAGCCCCAGAAGCTGACGGTGGCAGCGCGTTCGGCCTCGGAACCGCGAAACGTGGTGTGCAGCGCCACGACGCCCGATCCGAGCCCGGCGATCAAGCCGCCTGTTTGAATGAGCAGATGCGCCGGCGTCCAGAACGTGTCGCGCCCAATCGACATGTGCCACGAGATGTCCCAGTAGACGCCGATCATCACGCAGGCGGCCGCGAACACCGCGGCGTAGGCGAGCTTCGATGTGGCGGGCGCTTCAACGCGTTCGACCCGCTCGGCACCGGCGCCCGGCCCGACGCGTGGGACGAAAACCTCGGTTGCCATTAGAAAAGACTCATTTGTTCGCCGAGTTGTTCGGGCTCGACGGCGTCCTGCTTGAGAAGCCGCTGCAAGTCGCGCCCGGACTGCGGCGAATGGCCGGCGAAATGATTGTTCACGTAGACGTACGCCATCCGCTGCTGCTCGATGTACGGCCAGAGTACGTTGGCCCACGTCTCGAGATCGCGCGTGCGATCGACCTGGATGCGCGAGAAATCGACGATGCTCTGATCGACACCCATGAGCCGCACGTAGGTGAAATCGGAGGTGGGGCGTGTCGCGAGCTGCATCATCTGCTTGCGCGGAATCCATCGTCCGTCGCTCAACGTGAGCGCCACGTTATGCTCGGCGAGCAGGGCGAGCACGCCGTCGTGGATCCATCCGCGCTGCCGAAACTCGATCGCGAAGCGGATGTCGCGCGGCAGCTTCGGGAGAAACGCCGCGATGGCCGGCAGCTCGACCGGTCCGAAATCGGGCCCGAGCTGGATGAGGATCGGACCGAGTTTGGGGCCGAGCTCGCGCGCGCGGTCGAAGAATTCGTTGGCGAGCTCGTCGACGTCGCGGAGGCGGCGTTCGTGGGTGATTTCCTGCGGGAGCTTGAGCGAAAAGGTGAAATCATCGGGCGTCCGCTGCGCCCAGCCGCGCACGGTCTTGACCGCGGGAATGGCGTAGAACGTCGAGTCGACCTCGACGGTATCGAATGCGCGGGCGTAGACGCCCAGAAATTCGGTCGCGCGGGTGGCGGGTGGGTAGAAGGGTCCGACCCACGCATCGTAGTTCCAGCCTTGAGTGCCAACGCGAATCATCCCGGGCATGGATGGAATCGGCACGCGGCGCCGATGCGAGTCAAGTGCGGCGATGGTGGGTGATGGTGACTGGAGCCAAGCGGTCTCTTTCTTGCCGCCCTATCGGGTAGAACGACACAGAACGACACGGCGAGGAATTCGAGAATGGCTGACAACGGCGATCCAGGCGTTGGCGAGGAGCTGGGCGAGGCGACCGGTGGGATTACGGGCGTGTTGGTCGGAGCGGGGATTGGTTCGGCGGCGGGACCGATCGGCACGTTGCTCGGCGGCATTGCCGGCGCGCTCGGCGGATGGTGGGCCGGCCGAGCGGTCGCGGATGCGGCGGGCACGCTTTCGCACGACGACGAGGAGTACTTCCGTTCGCACTTCGATTCGGTGCGTGATCGTCCGGCGGATCGTGCGTACGACGACGTGCGCGGCGCGTACTATCTGGGCCAGATCGCGAGCCACAACCCGAATTTTACCGCGCGCGAGTTCGAGGAAGTGGAGCCGGAGCTGGAGCGCGGGTGGGGCCCATATGCGGAGAAGTACGGCCCATGGCCGACGGTGCGTGGCTATGCGGCGGAGGGGTTCAATCGAGGCCGGTCGCGTCTAGATGACGCGGCACGGCGGGCGAAGGGCCAGCAGGAAGCGAGAGTCCCGGTGGAGCGGGACGAATCTCGGCCATAGCAAGAACTAGTATTAAAAAAAGATAACAACGACAACGTCTGGCCACATCTGACAAGATCTGTAATCTTGCAGTGCGTCGAGGCTGGCCATGGCGCCCGCCTCTCAGATCACAGACCCGGATCTGATCAGATTTTGTCAGACGTGGTCGTTTTATTCGATGTGCCCGCTGCGACCAGCCTCTCTACCGGTACGTCTCAAAGAACCCGGCTCCCTCGCCCGCGACCACCTTCCCCGCCACCCGCCCGCTGATCTTCATCCGCCCTTTCATCTGAATGAAATAGGGCCGTTCCAGTCCGCGCCCCGCGAACGCTTCCCCGCGCTCCGCCTTCGGCGTCCGCGTATCCGTCGCCGTCGCGTCTTCGATCGACAGGTCAATCCGTAAACTGTCATCGCCCCGCACATCGACCATCGTCGCGCGCGACGGCACATGAATCGTCGCATCGCCAACGCGCACCGAGAGTCCATCCTCATACGAAATCGTTCGCGGCCGAAACAACGACAGAAAGCCCAGCGAATCCGTCACGTACACGAACAACGGTTGCGACGCGGTCGCGCTGTCCGACGCCTGAATGCGTCCGTACAACAACGTGTACGCCCCCGCGCGCGACGCACCCCAGTCCCACGTCACCCCGCGCCAGACGCCCCAGTTGTGATCGTGATAGCTCTGCGCGCGAGCGTAGCGCTCACAGACCCCATTCACACAGATCGATCCCGTCGCCTCCGCGCGAAGACCCGGCACGACGTAGCCCGACGGCGCTTCGCCGCCCGTGAGCGCACCGCCCGGGAAATACACATTCTCCGCCGGCGAAACGACCAGCGCGACATCGAGCGCATCTGTTCCATGCTCGGCCACCGCATGCGCGCGCACGGCGTAGCGCCCGTCCGTCAATACCGTGACACTCGATGCGCCCATCGCCACGTTCGCGCTCGTCGTCGAGAACTTCACCGCGCTTTTGGGCACGTTCGCGACGTATCGCCGAGATATCCCGCCTTGCTCGTGTGTCGTCACCAAGACCTGACCACCCCACACACCATTCGGTACGGCACCACCGACGATGAACGAAATGAACGCCCACTTCTTCCCATCCGCCGACAACACGTTGAAATAGTGCCACTCCGCCCACGCCGGATCGTTGCGCACTTCAGGTGGCGGCACATGGAAATGATCGATCGCATCGCGCAGCTCGCCGGGAGCTGGGTCGCGCCACGCACGATCGAATCCGTCATCGCCCCACTGCCCCGCCGCCAATGATGGCGCGGCGCCCACCATCGACGTGCGAGACGGAATCTCGCCCGAAGCGAGAACAGGAACCTCGCGCCCGTTCACAGTTCTCGCATAAAGCAACTTCGCTTCGACCTGCGGCGCGACGGCGGTGACGTATGCGGCCTGCCGCGGCGCCGCCAGCACTTGCCGATAGATGAAGCGCGCGTGATCGATCGAGAAGAACATGCCGCCAAGGCCGCCGGTCTTCATCACCTCGACGTCGATGCCTTCAGGCAACACGGTGATCGATCCGCCGCCGACCAGCCTCTCGTCGCGCGCCTGATTCAACAACGCTTCCCCGATCGACAGCAGCACGATCATCACGCCGACGCCGAGGCTGTAGCCGAACAGCAGGAACGCGGATCGCCAGGGCCGGAGCGCGAGATTGCGCAGCGCCAGCAAGTGGATCACGGCGACGCCCGCTGGCGATCGTCGACGATCACCCCGTCGCGCATGTGCACCACGCGTTTCGCCGCATTCGCGAGATCTTCATCGTGCGTCACGACGACGATCGTCGTCCCATCCGCATTCACCCGGCCGAGCAACTCGATCATCTCCGCGCCCGTACGCGCATCGAGCTCGCCGGTCGGCTCATCGGCGAGCAGCAGCCGCGGCTGATTCGCCAGCGCGCGCGCAATCGCCACACGCTGCTGTTCGCCACCCGAGAGCTGCGCGGGGCGATGATCGCGCCGCTCGCGCAATCCCACGTAGGCGAGCAACTCGCGTGCACGCCTCTGCCGCTCCGCGCGCGACACCTTTGCCTCGGCCATCGGCAACTCGATGTTTTCCATCGCGGTCAACGCCGGCATGAGATAGAAACGCTGAAAGACCAAGCCGACGTGCATCAGGCGAAAGCGCGTCGCCGCCGCATCCGACATGGCGTCGACGCGCACGCCGTCGATCGACACCGAACCGGACGTCGGCTTGTCGATGCCGCCGAGCAGATTGAGCATGGTCGACTTGCCGCAACCGGAAGGGCCGACGAACGCCACATACTCGCCCGCCCGCACCTCGAGCGACACGCCGCGCACCGCGTGCACGAGCTCTTCACCCATGCGATAGTCGCGCTTCAACTCGCGGGCGCTCAGCAGCGGATCGCTCATCCGATCGCCTCCTCGCGCAGTGTGACCGCGATCGGCAGCGACGCACCTCGCCACGAGGGATAGATGCCGGCGAGAATCCCCGCGCCCACCAGCATGCCGAGCGCCGCCCACGCGTCGTGCGGTTCGAAGAGAAAGAAGTCGATCGCCGCGGGAAGTCCCGGAAATGACGCGAGGATCGAATTGAGGTAGCGCGCGGTGACGAGCCCCAGCCCTAATCCCGCCGCCGCGCCAATCGTCATGATCGCGACACCCTCGACCACGATTTGCAGCACGATGCGCCCCCGCGCGACACCGATCGCGCGCATCACGACGATCTCTCCGAGCCGTTCATTCACCGACACGGTCACGAGCGTGCTCACGAGCAGGAATCCGACGACGAGGCTCACCACGCCGAGGATGAGCGCGAGCTGGCGAAAGTAGCTCAGACGCTGATCGACCTGCTGAAGCGCGCTCTCGGTGGAAATGACGCTGACGCGCGGCAAAGCGGCCTCGATGCGGCGCGTGATACTGTCGACGTTCGCGTTCGATGCGGCGCGAATCATCACGAGCGACACGCGATCGTGACCAATCGTGCCCTGCATGGCCTGCAGCGTCGCCAGTGGCAACGCCACCGCGCGCTGGCCGGCCGCGAGATAGAGGAATCGCGCGCGCGCCACGATGCGCAACGTCCTCCGGCCCGAGTACGAGCGCAGCTGCGGATCGTACCCGGCGGCGGCGGGGATGGTATCACCAACCGCCGCGTGCGCCGCGCGAAGAAAGTCGTCGTTCGCGACGATCTCGTTCGGCCCGTCCGGAATCCGCCCGGCGAGGATCTCGTAGTCGCCCTGGACCGCCGCATTGAGCCCGAGCGCGCTGGCGGTCACGGTGCGATCGCCGACGATCGCGTGCACCTGGCCTCCGAGCACGGGACTGACGGTCGTCACGCCCGGAATCGCCTGCAACGCATGCACGACGTCGCTCGCGTCCGGAATCGTCGCATCGGTATCGAACGGCAACGTTCCTTTCGGCGCGATACGAAGCTGAAAGCCACGCGACAATAAGAGATCTTTAAACGATGCGCGCATGCCGCTCGACAGCATCACCATGTCGAGCAGCATCGCCGCGGACACCGCGACACCAAGCACGGCGAGCAGCGTGCGCGAGCGATGACGCGTGAGCGTCGCCCAGGCCAGGCGCAGCAGCATCAGGAAATCTTCACGCCGCGCGCCGGCCCGTCAGCAAATCGAGCGGCGGCACATGCACCAGCCGCTGCGCCGCGAGAAACCCGGCGCCAAGTCCGAGCACCACCGACAGCGACACCGCGAGTATCACCACACTCGGCGTCACCGCGGCGAAGGCCAACGGCGTACGATACACGCCGCGATAATGCCAGTTCACGATCGCCGCCGACAGCCAACCCAGCGCGACGCCGACACCGCTCCCGGCCACCGCGACGAGCGCCGATTCGATCATCACCGAACGCACGATCGACGGCGCCGAGATGCCGAGCAGTCGCAGCGCGGCGACGTCGCGCCGCCGCTCGTCGACCTTGAGCAGCATGATGCACAGTAGAAAAACCGCGCTCGCGACGATGGTAATGACGCCGATCGCGCGATGAAATCGGCTCACGACCAGAAACGTGCGCGACGTCTCGACCGCGATGTCGCGCGAGCGATACGCCTGGAAGCCGAACGCGGCGCGATCGATTTGATGAATCGCGCTATCGACCGCCGGGCCCGGCCGCGTCGCGACCGCAAACCGATCGACGCGATCGCCATAGCCGATGAGCGACTGCAGCTCGTCGAGGTGCATCCGCACGCGATACTCGGCGCGCGCCACCTCCGACGGATCCGCACGGCGGCGAACGATGGCTGAGACGACGACGGTATCGCCCGCGCCGCCCGGTATATCCGAGACGATCAGCCGATCGCCGATCGAGACACGACCGTCCGCCGCGAGCCGCTCGTCGATCGCGATCGTGCGCGGCGCGTGACGCGGAGGGACGGAATCGATTGTCTGGAAGACGACTGCTGCAAGAAGCAGCGCGACGGGCATGCCGAAAAGCTAATGCAGCGTCGAGCGCGTCTGCTCCAGCGTGTACGACGGCTCCGCGTACGCCGCGAAGCCTTTCTTGATCATCAGGGCGCCGAGCGCGAGATCGATGACGGCGGCGACCATGGCGCCCAGCCACATGTGTCCCGCCACGAGACGGCCGATGAGCGTCGCGACGAACATCGTGAAGGCCACCATCGCCACCACACCGACACCGAACGCGATGCCGAGCCACATGACGCCGAAGACGCCGCCCTTGAGGTTGTCTTTGACCTCGAGCTTCGCCAGCCGGACTTCGTCGCCAAGCAGCCGCTTGGAGTCGTCGCCGAGTCTCGAGATCAGATCGGGAATGCCGATATCGGGATCGATCGGCATACGTTGCACGCCCATGGCTTCCTCATCGCTTGCGCCAACCAACCCCGGGGGCAAAGAGCGTTCCGTCCAGTTCTTGCCGCCGGGTTTGCGCGCCTCGGTTGAGGCGCCCGCGTTTGTGCCCTCGCGGTGCGGATAGCCGTCTTTTATCGATGCACGTCTCGCCCAGATTGAAGCCCAGCATTCGCTCGCCGATCGACATCGGATTTCTGATCGCCGGCCTGGCGCTCGTCATCGTCGGAGGATCGTCGCTGTTCAGCAGCCAACACCTCCGCACCGAGGCCGGCTGGGTCAGCCACACCTATCAAGTCCTCCATATCCTGGACGAAGTCGAGAACGACATTCGCCTGCCCGTGCGCGACATGTTCGTCACGCAGCGACTGGCGGGCGAGCTCAGCCAGGCTCGAGCGCTCACCAGCGACAATTCGCGCCAGCAACAACGTCTGGACACGCTGCAGGCGTCGATCAACGGACCGCGCGCCAAGGCGTTGGGCGTCGTGGCCCGCCTCAAGACCGAAGAGCAACGATTGCTCACCGTACGCAACGCGGCGACGGACAAATCCGCGGCGCGCACGTCGGTCATCATTCTGACCAGCACGGTGCTGGCCCTCCTGCTCATGGGCGGCGCGCTGCAGCTGCTGCACCGCGATCTGCGCCGCCGGCGGCTCGCGGAGCGCGCGCTGCAGGACAGCGAGACGAAGTACCGCGTGCTCATGGAGCAGGCGGCCGACGCGATTTTCATCGTGAATTCGGATGCCGTGTGCGTCGAGGCGAATGCCCGCGCCGCGGAAATTCTTGGACGGCCCGAAGAACAGATTCGGGGGCTTCCACTGAAGGCATTCGTTCGTCGTGACGGCGCGGCCACGGGCCCGATTCTCCCCATGCTGCGCTATGGCCACGTCACGACCGGCGAGTTCTGGGTCGCACGGGCCGACGGCTCGCGCATCCCCGTCGAGATTCGCGCGACCATGCTCGAGGACGGCCGCGTGCAGGTGATCGCGCGCGACATCAGCGAGCGCAAGGAAATCGAACGCGCGAAGGACGAGTTCGTCTCGATCGTCAGTCACGAGCTCCGCACGCCGCTCACCTCCATCCGCGGCGCGCTTGGCTTGCTTGCGGGCGGCCGGCTCGAGGCGACGCCCGAAAAGCGCGACCGAATGATCGACCTCGCCGCGTCGAATACCGATCGGCTCATCCGGCTCATCAACGACATTCTCGACGTCGAGCGTCTGAACTCGGGCGGCGTCACGTTCGACCGCGAGGACGTGAAGGTCCGCGACATCCTCGAGCAAAGCGTCGACGGATTGCGCACGGTTGCCGATCGCGCCGGCGTCCACTTGCGCTGGACCGCTGACGATCTCGAGATCTGGGCCGATCCCGACCGCATGACCCAAACGCTCACGAACCTGGTCGACAACGCGATCAAGTTCTCGGAGCCGTCGTCCACGGTCGACGTGAACGTTCGGCGCGACGGGCAGTTCGCCATCTTCGAGGTGAGCGACCACGGGCGCGGTATTCCGGCGGACAAGATCGACGCCGTGTTCAAACGCTTCCAGCAGGTCGACGCGTCCGACGCACGGGAAAAGGGAGGCACCGGCCTTGGCCTCGCCATCTGCAAGAGCATCGTCGAACAGCACGGCGGCCGTATCTGGGTCGAGAGCACGGTCGGGGACGGCTCGACGTTCACGTTCACGATTCCGCTCGTGGAAGGGCGGCGGCTGAGTACTGGAGATCCGGGCGCGCCACGTGTCCTGGTGTGCGACGATGACGCCGACCTGGTCGAAGTGCTGCGCGCGACGCTCATGCAGCGCGGGTTCCGCGTCATCGGGGCGCAACGCGGCAAGACCGCGATCGATCTGTTCGACGCGGAAGGCGCGGACGTCGCGGTGGTCGACATTCTACTGCCGGATATCAGCGGCATCCGTTTGCTGCGCCACATTCACGCGTCGTCGCCGACGACGCGCATCATCGTGTATACAGCGACGTACCTCGACGTCGCCGAGCGAGACTTCATCCGCGGCATCGGAGCGACTATCGTAACGAAGGCCCGCAGCACTCCAGAGGCGCTGGCTGACGAAGTCGGGCGCGCGGTCGTGCCCAACGCAACACACGCCGGATGAATCGAACCGTCCTGCTCATCGACGACGATGACGACATTCGCGAGATCGCGCAGCTGTCGCTGGAGCTTGGCGCCGGCTGGACGGTATGGTGCGCGGCATCGGGTGCGGAAGGATTGTCGATCGCGCGCGCGAACGCGCCCGAAGCGATTCTGCTCGACGTCATGATGCCGGGCATGGATGGTCCGGCGACG
The DNA here is from genome assembly GCA_035606695.1 of Gemmatimonadaceae bacterium. Taxonomy (NCBI): domain Bacteria; kingdom Pseudomonadati; phylum Gemmatimonadota; class Gemmatimonadia; order Gemmatimonadales; family Gemmatimonadaceae; species Gemmatimonadaceae bacterium. Next base: position 19,973 of record DATNEW010000044.1, on the reverse strand, counting down.
CTCGCCGCGCTCCGCGAAGACGAGCGCACGCGCGACATCCCGGTGCTGTTTCTCACGGCCAAATCACGACCTGCCGAGCGCGACCGCCTCGCCGGACTCGACGTCTCCGGCGTCCTCGGCAAGCCGTTCGATCCAATCATGCTGCCAGACCAGGTCGGCGACCTGCTCGGCTGGCCGCGATGAGCGACGTCGCCGTACAAAGCGCGATGGATGCGCTGTGGGAGCGTTCGCGCGACACGGTGTTGAATCGTGTCGCGGCCATCGAGCGCGCCGCGCAGTCGCTGCTCTCGGCGCCGCTCGACGAAGACGCGCGCCGCAACGCCGAGCGCGAAGCGCACAAGCTGGCTGGTGTGGCGGGAACGTTCGGCTTTCAGCACGCGTCGGTACTCGCACGAGAAGCCGAGCAGCTGCTGACGGGATCGGGTCCGATCGCGTCGCGCGACGTGTTGCGCCTTTCCACCATCGCGGCGGAGCTGCGGCGCCAGATCGACCAGGACGAACGTCCGTCGGCCATGTCGGATGACGAGAATACCGACGAGCTGCCGATTCGTTCGCATTTGCTGATTCTCGCCGACGATCTCGATTTCCGAGATCACGTGGCGCTCGAGGCGCGGAGTCTTGGTGTCGACGTCCTCGCCGCGCAGAACGTCGCCGATGCACGCGCGACCCTCGCCGCCGGCCCCATCGACGCGGTGGTGCTCGATCTCTCGGTCGACAGCGCGGGCCTGCCGTTCCTCGAGGAGTTGCAGGTCGCGCGGCCGACGCTGCCCGTGATCGTGATCTCGAGCGGCGACGAATTTCAGGATCGCGTCGAAGCCGCGCGACTTGGCGGACGCGGGTTTTTGCAGAAGCCCGTGCGTCCCTCGCAGCTCATCGACCTGCTGCGCGATTCACTCGTCGTCGCGAAACAGCATGTGTCGACGATCGTCGCGGTGGACGACGACGAAGACCTGCTCGCGCTGCTCGAGGCAATGCTGCAGCCGCTGCGCGCGCGCGTGATCGCCGTGACCGACCCGCTGCGCGCGCTCAACGCGCTCGTCGAGCACGCGCCGGACCTCGTGATGCTCGACGAAGACATGCCGGGACTCTCGGGTATCGAGCTCTGTCGCGTGCTGCGCAACGACCCGCGCTGGGCCGCGGTGCCGGTGTTGTTTCTCACCGGCCAGGTCGACCCGATGACCGTGATGCGCATGTTCGAGGCGGGCGCCGACGACTTCGTCGCCAAGCCCGTGCTCGGCCCCGAGCTGGTGGCGCGCGTGCGCAATCGTCTCGAGCGAACGCGCATGCTGCGTCTCGCCGCCGACGTCGACAGCCTCACGGGCGTCGCCACGCGCCGCCGCGGCATCGAGGTGCTCGAGCGCTACTTCCGCCTGGCGCAGCGTCAGGGGCAGCCCATCTCGGTGGCGGCGATCGATCTCGATCACTTCAAGGCCGTGAACGATCGCTGGGGTCATCTCGTCGGCGATCTCGTGCTGCGCCGCGTCGCGACGATTCTGTCGAAGTGTTTCCGCGGTGAAGATATCGTCGCGCGCTGGGGCGGCGAGGAGTTCGTCGTCGGCATGTATTCGATGCCCGGCGATGCCGCCGCGCGCCGCCTGGGTCAAGCGCTGGAGAAGTTGCGCGGCGAGCGGTTCGAGAGCGCCGGTCAGGGCTTCACGGTGTCGTTCAGCGCGGGCGTGGCCGAGTTTCCGGAGAATGGCGCCGACTGGACGACGCTCTATCGCGTGGCGGACGATGCGTTGGCGCGCGCGAAGTCAGAGGGGCGAGACCGCGTCGTCGTCGCGTAGCCGTCATCCCGAAGGAGCGAAGCGACGAAGGATCTAACGTCCCGGTAGCGGGGACAGCCCTCTTACCACGAGTTAGATCCCTCGCTTCGCTCGGGATGACAGGCGCGCTACGCTTCGCACGCCTCACGCGTCGGAATCGGCGCGCCGTGCGGATCGATCTCGGGCTCGCCGATCGCCGCGGCCATCAAATCAATCAGCTCGTCCGACGCCGCGTGCTCGATCCGCTCGGCTTCGTCGTGCACGCGATCCTGCGGGTACCCGAGCGCCGTCGTGAGATAGGCCTCGATCACGCGATGCCGCCGAATCGTGCGCAGCGCGGCACGCCGGCCCGCGCGCGTCAGCGTCGCGCCGCGGTACCGCTCGTACGTGATGAGCCGCTGCTCGGCGAGCCGCCGCATCATGCCGCTCACCGACGGCGGCGCGAAGCCGAGCGCGCCGGCGATGTCGTTCGTCGATGCCAGGCCGCCGTCGCCGCCCAGCTCGAAGATGACCTTTAGATAATCCTCAACCGGCGCGGTGACCGGCGTCGGTCTGAGCGCGGTCACGACGGAGGCACCTCGCGCGACGGTGTATCGCGCGGCGTGCCGCGGCGTTCGCCGCGCACGAGCAGCACCGGCACGCGGGACAGATGCCGCACTTCGTTTGCGACGCTGCCGTAGATCACGTCCTTGAGAAACCGGTGCCCGTGCGTCGACATGGCGATGAGGTCGCACCCTTCCCGCGCCGCGGCGTCGGCGATCTCTCGCGCCGGATCGCCGCCGGCGAGCAGGGAGTCCGCCTCGATGCCGTCCGCGCTCAGCGACGCGCACGTCTGCTCGAGATACTCGCGATCGAGGCGCATTTCCTCGGACTCGCGCAGATGGAGCTGTTTCACATTGCGCGCCGCCCAACCGTCGGCGACATGAATCAGCACGACGGACGCATGACACATCGCGGCGAGCGCGCGTACGTGCTCGACGATGGCGTGATCGTAATCCGAGTGCTCGAGCGGAACGAGAATGCGCCGGTACATCAACTCACCCATCCCCGGATGGTCTGCACGAGCAGCCATACGTTGAGTACGGCGATGATGAACGCCACCGCCCACGCGAGTGTCTTGAGCCAGACCGGATTCGCGAAGCGGCCCATCTTCGCGCGCTCCGACGTGAACTGCACCAAGGGAATCACGGCGAAGGACAGCTGCAAGCTGAGAACGACCTGGCTCAGTATGAGAAGTTGCGCCGTTCCACTTTCGCCATAGAAAATGGCGACGATCGCGGCCGGCACAATGGCGATGAGCCGTGTAATCAACCGCCGCATCCACGGCCGCAGGCGAATGTTAAGAAATCCTTCCATCACGATCTGGCCGGCGAGCGTGCCGGTCAGCGTCGAGTTCTGGCCCGAGGCCAGGAGCGCGAGCGCGAATGCCGTACTGGCGCCGGCGCCGAGCAACGGCGTCAGCAGCTTGTGCGCATCCTGAATCTCGGCGACGCCGGCGTGGCCCGACCGATGAAACGTCGCCGCGGCGATGATGAGGATCGCCGCGTTGATGAAGAACGCGAAGCTGAGCGCGATCGTCGAATCGAGAAACGCAAACCGTACCGCCTCGCGCTTGCCGTCCGCGGTCTCCTCGTACCGGCGCGTCTGCACGATCGACGAATGCAGATACAGGTTGTGCGGCATGACCGTCGCGCCCAGGATGCTGATCGCGAGGTAGAGCATCTGTCGGTCGCCGACGATGCGCGCCGTCGGCACGAAGCCGCGCATCACCGCCGGCACGTCGGGATGCGCGAGAATGATCTCGAAGAGAAAGCAGATGCCGACCGTCGCGATGAGCGTCACCACGAGCGCTTCCAGCACGCGCACGCCGCGGTTTTGCAACGCGAGCAGCAGCAGCACGTCGAAGCCGGTGACGAGCACGCCGATCGCGACCGGCAGATGAAACAGCAGGTTCAACGCGATCGCCGAGCCGATCACCTCGGCCAGATCGCACGCGGCAATCGCGATCTCGCACAAGAGCCACAACATGATCGTCGTCGGCCGCGAGTAGTGATCGCGGCACGCTTGCGCGAGATCGCGCCCGGTGACGATGCCGAGCTTGGACGCGAGCCCCTGCAGCAGCACCGCCATGATGTTCGACAGGAGGACGATGCTGAGCAGCGAGTAGCCGAAGCTCGATCCGCCGGCGAGATCGGTGGCCCAGTTGCCGGGATCCATGTAGCCGACGGCGACGAGATACCCGGGTCCGGCGAACGCGAGGAGCTTGCGGAGAAAGCTGCCGCCGCCTACCGGGACCGAGCGATAGACCTCCTGCAGGCTGGGCGCGACGCGCGAGCGGCGCCAGCCGTGGTCCCCCGTGGGCTCGCCGGCGTGGTCGCCGGTGGGTTCGCCAGTGGGTTCGCCGGTGGGTTCGCCGGTGGGTTCGGAGTTGGTCGTCGGTTCGGGAGTTTCGTGCGGTGCCGCCATAAGTTAGGATAGGCTAACTTTGCCACGAAGGCAATGGGGCACGCTTCACCCTTGCGCGAATCGCCGATCCCGTGAATACTGGAGATAGTTAGCTTAGCTAATTATCTCCTCTCACCACGGCCCATTCCCATGCCCGCCCTCGCGTCCAGCCGCATCGGTCAGATCGCCATCGTCTGCAAAGACGTCGCGCGCGCCACCACCTTCTACCGCGACGTCCTCGGCCTTTCGTTCCTGTTCGCGGCGGGACCGACCCTTTCCTTTTTTCGCTGCGGCGACGTGCGTCTCATGCTCAGTCCCGCCGAGGGCGAGGCGACGGGCACGTCGGTGTTGTACTTCTTCGTGCAGGACATCGAGGCGGTGCAGAAGGAGATCGCCGGAAAGGGCGCGCGCCTCTTCGATGCGCCGCACGTCATCGCGCAGATGCCCGATCACGATCTCTGGCTGTGCGAGTTTCGCGATTCGGAAGACAATGTGCTCGCGCTCATGGAGAGCGCGTGCGAAGTGCCTGACACGCGAGAGTGACGCCGCGGCGTCTCGCGATGTTTGGCTATCAGATGCAAATACCTACATACACGCAACTCGGATTGACGTTGCTCGCGCTCGCCGCCGGCTGCGGGTCGGCGCAGCAGGTGGTATGTCCCGATATCGCGATTCGGGCGGTCGGCGTGCGCGTCATCGACAACGCGACGGGTGCGCCGATCACGAGCTCGACGCAAATTGCGTGGTCGCGAAGTGGCGACGACGTCGCGCTCACCGAGCACGTGCCGGCTTCGTATCCGGATACGAGTGCCTTCATTCTGGAGATCGTATCGGCAGGCTCGTATCAACTCATCGTGTCGCGCGCCGGCTATCTGAACCGAAACGTGAGCGTGAACGTTGCGTCGACCGGTGGTCCATGTCCGGAGTCAGTGCCGGTCACGCTCGTCGTTCCGCTCGACCGCGCAACGCCGTGAAATTCTTCGCGGTCGCGTTGACGTTGTGCGTTGTCGCGATCGCAAGCTGCTCGTCGAGCTCGACGACGACGCTGCCGCCGTTCGACGGCGCGCTGGCCATTGGCACCTGGGGCGGCGACAGCGCCGCGATGATCGTCGGCGACACCGCGATGCACATTCACGTCGGCTGCACCTTCGGCGACGTCGCTGGACGCGTGCCGGTGACGAACGATCGATTCGACGTAAACGGCAGCTACATGCTTCGCGCGTTTCCGATCGCCCTCGGTCCCGCCGTGCCGGCTCGCTTCGTCGGCCGACTTGACGGCGCGACGGCGACGTTGACGATCACCGTAAACGACACAGTGCAGCATCAGACCGTGACGCTGGGCCCGGTAAGCGTCACGTATGGACACGATCCGAAACTCATGCCGTGTCCCATATGTCGGCGGCCCGACTTGCAGCGGTGATAGAGGCTCATCGGTCAGCAGCGGCCGGGCGGTCACGACCGTATATTGATTGTCGAAATCCCCCGCCCCGCTTCGCTTCTCCACTCGCCCATTTTCATGCACGCGATGAATCGACTTGGCGCGCTCCTTCTGGTCGCCGCCGCTCCAGCGGCAATCGCGCAACAGACCGGCAGTATTCACGGGACGGTCACGAGCGCGACGTCGCATGCAGCGATCCCCGGCGCGCGGGTAGAGATCCAGATGCCGCAGCGCATCGCGATCACCGATCCGACGGGCGTCTATCTGCTGCGAGACGTTCCCGCGGGCACGTACAAAGTGTTCGTTTCCGCGATCGGACGCTCGCCCGACAGCGCTACCGTCACCGTCACGGCGCCAAACAGCGCGACGCTCGACATCGCACTCAAGCAGGGCTCGCTGATGTTGTCGAGCGTCATTGTCTCCGCCACGCGCACGCCGGTCGAGGCATCGAAGGTCGCCGCGACGGTCGACGTGCTGACGCCCGAGCAGGTGAAGCAAAGTCCCACGCGTGAAGCGCAGGATCTCTTGCGCGAGTTGCCGTCCGTCGAGCTGCCGCGGCAGAGCAGCCTGGTTGGCGGAACGGCGCAGATCGTCTCGATTCGCGGCGTCGACGAGGGCCGCACCGCGGTGCTCTTCGACGGCGTGCCGATCAACGACGCGTGGGGTGAGTGGATCGATTGGGGTCGCGTACCCAAGTCGATGCTCGATCACGTCGAGGTCGTCGAAGGCGGCACGTCCAGTCTGTACGGCAACGGGGCGATGGGTGGTCTGATCTCGTTCTTCTCGCGGCCGCTCGCGCCGGGCGCCGTCGATTTTCAGCTCGATGGCGGCAGCCGCAGCGCGCAGCACGCCTATGTCGCGGCGGGGGTTCCGCTCGTCGGCGCCCTCACGGCCAACGTCAACGGCGACTATCAGTCCGGCGGCGGCTATCGCTTGATCAGCCCCAACGGTTTCGGCACCGCCGTGTGTCCGTGCGTGGCCGGTCCGAGCGACGTCGAGTCGAACGTCATTCAGCGCAACGCGTTTCTTCGGCTGAACTACGCTCCGTCGTCCGACTGGTCGATGTTCGCGACCGGACACCTGTTCGGCGACAGCCGAAGCCTCGGCACCCCGCTCACGTTCGACAATCGCGATCAGCGCAACCTGGATTTCGGATTTACTCATAACGCAGTTCTCAATGGGGCACTGGCCGTTCGCGGCTGGGATGGCCGTCTGATCGAGCAGCAGCGGTCGAGCGCGTTCCGGTCCGCCGCCGCGCGCGCGATCGAGGACTCTTCGCTCACCGCTCAGATCCCGAGCCATGATTGGGGCGCATCCGCGCAATGGACGCGCAGCAACGCGTGGCACCTCGAGTCGTTCAGCCTCGGCGCCGATCTCCGGCACTATCAAGGCGACTTCAACGAAGTTGATTTCAATACTGCGGCCTGTGCCGCGAACGGTGCGGCCTGTCACTCGGTCACGCAGCACGTGTCGTCGGGCGGCGATCAGGCGTTGAGCGGCGCGTTCGCGCAGGCGATCGCGGCACCGTTTCAGCCGCTGCGCATCGAGCTGAGCGGTCGCGTCGATCAGTGGAACAACAACGACGGGCATTCGTTCACGACGAGTGCGGCCGGCGTGCGCAGCGACGCGACGTACGCGAACAAGACGGCCAGCGCCTTCTCGCCGCGACTCGGCGCCCGCTACGCGTTGACGTCGACGTTCTCCGTGCGCGGCGCGGTGTACAAGGCGTTCCGCGCGCCGAATCTCGCCGAGTTGTATCGCAAGCAGGTGAGCGCGTCGTCGATCACGATTCCGAACCCGTCACTCGATGCGGAAACGGCGGTCGGTCGCGAAGCGGGCTTCGACTGGCAGCCGCTCGACTGGATGCAGGCGAAGGGCACATGGTACGTGGCCGATTACAACAACTTCAACGTTCCGACGAATCTCTCGCCGACGTCGACGCCCCCGCGTCCCGCGGAATGCGGAACGGTCGCGACGTGCCGTACGCGACTCAACGTCACGAAGGTGCGCAGCCAGGGCGGCGAAGCGTCGGTCGCGGTGCGGCCAATCCAGCAGCTCTACCTGAGCGCCGGCGTGAACTACGATGACGCGCGTCAGCAGTCGGCGTTGCCGGCGAGCACACCGAACGATCACAAGCCGCACGTGAACCGCGTGCCGTCGCCGAAGCAGACCATTCGCGGCACGTGGACGTCGTCGAAGCTGGGTGACTGGACGGCGGTCTGGCGCCACGAGGGCCGCACGACGACGCTCCAGGGTGTTGGGCTCGACCCCTATACCGTGGTCGACGCCAACGTGCAGCGCGAGCTCGTGCGGGGCGTCAGCGGCTTCGTGTCGGTGGAGAACCTCACGAACAAGCAGTACATGATCAACATCGGCGGCGCGGGCACGGCGGCGAATCCGACGGTCGTCACGCAGGGTCTGCCGAGAACCTTCCGGGTTGGCGTGGAAGCGGCGCGCTTCTAAGTCGAGGTTCGGGTCCGACAACGCAGACGGGAGCTGGCGACCGACCGGTCGCCGGCTCCCTTTCCATTTCATCCCTGACTCAGTCCGGCCTGCGTATATCCATTGCGAATATATCCAGTGTGGATATAGTTTGGACGCATGACCCGAGACGAGATCGAAGGACTGCTGCCCCTGCCGCCGGCCACGTTTCACATTCTGCTGGCGCTCGCGGACGAGGATCGACACGGCTACGCCATCATTCAGGACGTCGCCGCGCGCACCGACAACGAGCTGCGGCTGAGCGCCGGAACGCTGTATCGCTCCATTCAGCGCATGCAGGAGCAGGGGCTGATCGTCGAGGCGAACAAGCGCCCCGCCCCCGCGCTCGATGACGAGCGCCGCCGCTACTACTCGATCACGTCGTTCGGTCGTGCGGTCGCGCGCGCCGAAATGCGGCGGTTGACGCAGCTCGTGAAAATGGCGCGGGCGCGCGGACTCACGCCGGAGATCCCGTGATGCGCTTCTACAAATTCCTGCTGCATCTCTATCCACGGTCGTTCCGCGCCGAGTATGCGGGCGAGATGGCGGCGGCATTCAAGGCGAGAATGCGGAACGCGAGCGCAGTAGGAGTCGCGATCGCGGCGCTGACCGACGTCGTTCCGAACGCCGCCGCCGCGCATTGGGACATTCTGCGCGCCGATCTCCGGCACACGGCGCGTGTGCTGCGCCGCTCACCTGGCTTCGCCATCACGGCGGCGCTCGTCGTCGCCCTGGGCGTCGGCGCGAACACCGCGGCGTTTTCAGTCGCGGACTTCGTGCTCATCCGGCCGCTGCCGTTTCCGCAGGCAGAGCGGTTGATCAAGCTGTACGAGAGCACGCCGGGCTACGGCTACATGGAGCTGTCCCCGGGCAATTATAAGGATTGGAAAGCGCAGGCGCGTTCGTTCGAATCGATGGGCGCGTATAGCGACATCCCGGTGAATCTCACCGGCAGCGGTGAGCCGATGCGCCTTGGCCGCGGCCTCGTCACCTGGGATTTGTTCGACGTCCTCGGCGTGAAGCCGGTGATCGGCCGCGTATTTACGGCGAGCGACACCGTGGCGAATCAGTCGGTGATGTTGAGCTACGCGCTGTGGCAGTCCCACTTCGGCGGCGACCCGGCGGTGATCGGGCGCAGCATCGTGCTCGACGACCAGCCGCATGTCGTAATCGGCGTCATGCCGGCGGACTTTCACTTTCCGTCGCGCGACGAGACGATGTGGACGACGTTCGCCTTCTCGACTGACCAGCTTGCGGATCGCGCGGACAACTACATCACCGGCGTCGGCCGTCTCAAGCCGGGGGCGACGTTCGAGCAGGCGCGCGCCGAGACGGGACTGATTGCGGAGAGATTGGCGCAACAGTTTCCGAAGGCGAATCAGGGAACGGGCGCGCACGTCATCCGCTTGCGTGACGAGCTGTCGACGCGCTCGCGCGCGCTGCTGCTCGCCTTGTGCGGGGCGGCGCTGTGCATCCTGCTGCTCGCGTGCGCGAATCTCGCGAATCTGTTGTTGGCGCGCGCCGCGTCGCGCGAGCGTGAGCTGGCGGTGCGCACGGCGCTCGGCGCCGGGCGCGAACGATTGATTCGGCAAATTCTCACCGAGAGCTTCGTGCTGGCGCTCATCGGCGGCGTCGCCGGCGTGCTCGTGGCCATTGTCGCGGTGCCGGCACTCACGGCGCTCGTGCCGTTCACGTTGCCGATCGCGAGCCAACCCAAGATCGATCTGCGCGTCGGCGCGTTCGCGTGTCTGCTGGTGCTGGTCACCGGTTTGGCGTTCAGCATCATTCCCGCGTGGCAAAGCGCGGGCGCTAACGCGATCAGCGCGTTGCGCGAGGATAGCCGGTCGGGCGGCGGTGCGCGGCGGCGCATGCGCGGCGCGCTCGTGATGATCGAGATCGGCGCGTCGGTCGTGCTGCTGATCTCGAGCGGGCTACTGGTTCGCGCAATCTGGCGATTGCAATCCGAAGACGTCGGCTTCCGCACGGAGAATGTGCTGACCGCGACGACCGCACTGTCGTTTAGACGCTACGGTGATCCCGAAGTCCGCTGGCGATTCTACACGAGCGTGCTCGATCGCGTACGCGCGCTGCCCGGCGTATCGAGCGCGGCGTACATCAGCGGTCTGCCGATCGAGCGCAAGGGTGGCATCTGGGCCGTGTCGTACAACGAGCAGGAGCAGCAGATTCGCGACGCGTCGAAGACCGCGAGCCTCCGTTTCGTGACGCCGGGCTTCTTCTCGACGCTGGGCATTCCGCTCCTGCAAGGCCGCGACGTCGACGCCACCGACACGCCCGACAAGCCATATGCCGCCGTCGTCAGCAAGTCGTTCGCGGAGCGGATGTGGCCGCACGAAACGCCGATCGGCAAGCACTTCTTCTCGGCATTTCACGACCGCATGGTCGTGGGTGTCGTCGCCGACGTGCGCGTGCGCGGTCTGGAGCAGACGAGTGAGCCGCAGATGTACATACCGGCGAGGCAAGTCGAGAAGGGCAACCTGATCGGGTACGTACCGCAGAATCTCGCCATTCGATGCCGTTGCGCCACGACCGCGATCGCGGGTGAAATCCGTCGCATCGTGCACGATGCCGATCCGCTGCAGCCCGTCTCGGACGTGCGCATGCTGGCCGACATCGTCGCGGGTGAAACCGCGCCGCGCGTCGCACAGCTTCGCGTGCTGATGATTCTCGCGGCGATCGCGCTGCTCCTGTCGGGCATCGGCATTCACGGCCTGCTGTCGTTCACCGTCGCTCGCCGCACGCGCGAGATCGGCGTTCGCGTCGCGCTCGGCGCGCGCTCGGACGAAGTGCTGCGCATGGTGTTGCGTGAGGGACTCGTGCTCTCGCTGTTGGCGATTCTGCCGGGTGTGATCGTCGCGTACTGGGCGGCGCGGGCGATGAGCTCGTTGCTGGTCGGTGTGAGCCCGAGCGATCCGGCCACGTTTGGGCTGGCGGTGTTTCTGTGCGCCGCGACCACGTTGATCGGGTGCATCCGGCCGGCGGTGCGGGCGGCGCGGGTGGATCCGGTCGAGGCTCTGCGGGCGGACTAGGCTCGAGGTGGCGACAACTGGTACTACGACAAGTTCTGACCAGATCTGACAACATCTGAAAACTGCGGCAAACAAAAACAATTTGGTGGTTGCCGCGACACCGGTCGTTCCTTGGGCAGCTGGGCTCTTCTGTTGTTTTTCTCAGATCTTGTCAGACCTTGTCGTTGTTCTAGTTGTTCCAGTTGTTCTACGGTAGTTCTCCGCCGCTGTCGGTAAGCAGGTCCAGGAACTGCGACAGTGCCCGATGCGTGAGCCCCCACACCGTGTGCTCACCGTGCCGGAAGACATCCACCTCGCGCTCGCCTACGCCGCGAATCGGCACGAACGCCTTTCCCCAACGCGCCGTCTCCTGAATCGCGCCGATCGGCACCCAGAACACTTCGGCGACTTCTTCGCTCTCGATCAGCGCGACGTCGGGACGCACCACCGCCACGAACGGCCTGATCACGAGCGGCGGCAGGGACGGTGTACGCGGCGTGATGTCATCGAGCGTGCCGAGTATCCGGCCGTCGCGCGCGAGGTCGATGCCGGTTTCTTCCCATGTCTCGCGCACGGCGGTGTGCTCCAGATCGCGATCGGTCGGATCCATGCGGCCGCCCGGGCACGCGACGTGGCCACTCCACGGATCGTTCTCGTATTCCGCGCGGCGAATCATCAGCAGCTCGGGCTCGCCCGCGGGTGACGCGCGCAGCACCAGCGCGATCGCCGCGTAGCGCATCGCGCCCTCGGCGTGAATGGGCTTGCCCGGCGACAGGGCGAGACGTCGCGCAAGGCGCGCGACGTCGGGGTGCGCGAGCAGTGCATCGAGAGGCATCGACTGCAAACTCCTCGGACTCCGCTAGTCCACCTCTCCGCCGGATTCGACCCAACCGCGAAACCCGGTCGCCAGCGACGCGACGTGCTGGTATCCCATCTCCTGCAACGTCGCGGCCGCGAAGGCCGAGCGGTTGCCGCTGGCACAGTAGATCACGAGGTTGGCGTCGCGCGGAATCAGCGCCTCGACCTTCGTCTCGAGGTTGCCGCGCGAGATGTGGACAGCGCCCGGCACCTTCCCGAGGTTGACCTCGTTCAGGTCGCGGCAGTCGAGGAGCACGACCGGCTCGTTTCGGGCCTGCATCTCGCGCAGCTCTCGCGGCGTGACTTCGCGGATCTTCGCCTTCGCGGCGGCGATCATGTCGGCGGCTGTTTTCACTGTGTTATAATATTAGAAATGGTGAGCGTTCGCCGGTCGGCGTCGAGGTGCGCCGGTGCACCGAACGGCAGCGTGACTTGATCATGGATATGGCCGAGTGGGAAATTGGCAATCGTCGGAACGCCGCATCGCTCGGCTGTTTCGCGAAGGACCCGTTCGAGCGGCCACTCCGCGTTTGCGCTGTCGTCCGGAATCTCCGTGAACTGCCCGAACACCAGCCCCGCCAACCGCCGCAGCCCGCCGCTCAGCCACAATTGCATCAACATCCGGTCGATGCGATACACCGACTCGGTCACGTCCTCGAGCACCACGATCGCACCGTCGAGATTCCACGCGTAGGGGGTGCCGGCCAACGCGGCGACGAGTGCCAGATTCCCCCCGACGAGACGGCCGTGCGCCGCACCCGCACGCAACGTCGTCGCGCCCTCGGCATGGATGCCGAGCGGCGGCGCATCGCCGTTCTCCCGCGCCACGGCGTCGAGAAAGGATCGACGTGTCATCTCGCTCAGCTCCGCGCGCGCCGTCGGCCCGTGAAATGTGACGAGCTCGGCACGTTGTCCGATCGCTGCGTGTAACGCCGTGACGTCCGAGTAGCCGATCAGTGTTTTCGGCTGAGCGCGCCACGCGCCATAGTCGATTTGTTCGAGAATTCTCATGGCGCCGTATCCGCCGCGAATGCACCAGATCGCCTCGATGTCGGGATCACGGGCGAATCGGTTGAGGTCAGCGGCACGGTTGGCGTCGCTGCCCGCGAGATAGCCGTCACGCTCGAGCACGTAATCGCCCGCGACGGGTTGCCAGCCGAGCGAGCGCGCGTTGGCGACCGAACGCTCGAGATCGGCTTCACCGCGGAGCGGGCCGGCGGGCGCAACCAGGGCAACGCGTGATCCCACGTGAAGCGGGGGCGGAAATCGCATCTGCGGAGATAATGACATCGCGCGCGCATCGTCAACTCGATGTTTTCAACGCGGCGTGGCACCGATGCTGCGCTTTAGCCACCGCTAGCCGGCGGGGACGGAGGGAAGGACGCCGGCGCCAGACTTTTTCGACGCTTTCGGAGGAACTGATTTATGGCGGATCGCCAGAACAACCAGGGTGATGGAATGGGTGACTCATCGAGCAGCTCGCGCGACAGCGGCATGAGCGGCTCGTCGAGCAGCTCGCAGTCGAGCGGCTTGAGCGGCTCGTCGGGCTCCAGCTCGCGGAGTGGTGGACTCAGCGGCTCGTCGTCGAGCGGCTCGAGCTCGTCGCGTGGAGCGAGCAGCGGCAGCTCGTCCAGCAACGAGAGCGGCTACGGTGCATCGGGCAACAACCCCGGTCAGACCGGCAGCACGGGCAACACCGGAAGCACCGGCACCTCGGGCAGCCGCACGGATCGCGGCAACCAGGGCGACGAAGGCATCGGCAGCTCGAGCACCAAGGGCGGCATGAGCGGGTCGTCGAGCGGCTCGCAGGGAAACACCGGTACGACCGGCAAGACCGGTGACATGGGGAAGACCGGCAACACCGGCAACACCGGCAACACCGGCAACACCGGCACGTCTGGCAATACCGGAAACACCGGGAACACGGGCAACCGCTAGCAGCGCGTCGTATCGCGAAACCTCGCGGTACACCGCGAAGCACCGCGGCTCTCGTGTGAACGCGGGGTGCGTCATCGACGCACTCCGCGTTTCTTTTTTGCCCGAGTGGCGTAGCTTTGCGGCGTGTCTCTCTCGACGCGTGTGCTGATCGCGCTCGTCCTCGGCCTCTTGACCGGGCTTGCGCTGACGTTTCTAGCGCCGGACTCGCGACGCATTGCCGTCGCGCTCGTCGAACCCGTCGGCACGCTGTTCGTCAACGGCATTCGCATGACGGTCGTGCCGCTCGTCGTCGCGAGCCTGATCGTCGGCATCGCGACGTCGGGGAGCGGGGCCATCGTCGCACGCGTCGGCGGGCGCGGGTTCGTGATTTTCGTGGCGCTGCTCGTCGCGTCCGGATTGGTTGGCGCGCTCGTGGCGCCGCCGGTCTTGTCGCACGTCACGCTCGAGCCCGCGGCGATCGCGAGCGTGCGCGCCGCATCGGCTTCGATCGACCCCGCGCGTGGCGCGGCATCGATTCAAACTCCGTCGCAATGGCTCGTGTCGCTCGTGCCGCCGAACGCAATGGGCGCCGCCGTCGATGGCGCGATGCTCCCCCTCATCGTGTTCTCCCTCTTCCTCGGTCTCGCGCTGCTCCGCGTGAGTGCGCCGCTTCGCGATCGCGTCGTGACATTGTTCCGCGGCATCGCCGACGCGATGCTCGTGCTGGTGCGATGGATGCTCGTCGTCGCGCCGATCGGCGTGTTCGCGCTGGCGGTGCCGCTCGTCGCGCGACTCGGGCTCGCGGCCATCGGCGCGCTGGCCGCCTATGTCGCGCTCGTGTCGATCGCGGCCGGCGTTTTCATTCTCCTGGTGTTGTATCCGGCGGGCGCATGGCTCGGAGCGATTGGCCTTCGCGAGTTCGCGCGCGCCGCACTCCCCGCGCAGGCCGTCGCGTTCTCGTCGCGCTCGTCTCTCGCCGCGCTGCCCGCGCTCATCGACGCATCGCGCAATCGGCTGCATCTGCCCGAAGAGATCAGTGGATTCTTCCTGCCGCTGGCCACCGTCGTGTTTCGCGTCGGTGCGGCGCTGGGGCTCACGACGGGCGCGGTGTTTCTCGCGCGCATCTATGGCGCGCCGGTAAGTAGCATGCAGCTCGCGACGGTCGTCGCGACGGCGATCGTGACCAGCTTCAGCATTCCTGGCATTCCCGGCGGATCGATCATCGCGATGGTGCCGGTGCTGACCGCGGCCGGGCTTCCGGTCGAGGGCATCGGCATTCTGCTCGGTGTCGATACCATTCCCGACATGTTTCGCACGACGGCGAACGTCACGGGACAACTCGCGGCGGCAACGATCGTGGCGCGCGGACAGCCGCGGAGCGTCGCGCGTGTCGATGATGTTCAACCGATGAATTGATGAACATCGCGGCACCGGTGTTGTGGTCGTTACCGTGGACGCTGCCGCCCATCGTCTCGCTGCTCAGAGCTCGGCGCACCACGTCCCTCGCCGCGTACGACGTGGCGATCGGCGCGAACGCGCCGGTCGTGTCGGTGATCGTGCCGGCGCGCAACGAGCGCCGCAACATCGAGCGTTGCGTCCGGTCGATTCTGACGGCGAGCTATCCCGCGTTCGAGGTGCTGGTGATCGACGATCACTCGACTGACGGCACCGGCGACGCCGCGCGTGCGATCGCCGAGGCGGACGGTCGCGTACGCGTGATCGAAGCGCCGCCACTACCCGCCGGTTGGTTCGGAAAGCAGTGGGCGTGCGCCAGCGGCGCGGGCGCCGCGCGCGGGGATTTGTTGTTGTTCACCGACGCCGACACCGCACATGCGCCGGACTTGTTGCCGCGCGCCGTGAACGCACTTCACGCGCGCGATGTTGACTTGCTCAGCGTCGCGGGGCATCAGGAGATGCACAGCTTCTGGGAACGCGTGATTCAGCCTCAGATGTTTGGGTTGCTCTCGCTGCGCTACGGCGGCGGCGAGGACGTGAGCCGAACGCGGCATCCGGAGAATGCAATCGCGAACGGGCAGTTCATTCTCGTCCGGCGTCACGCGTACGTCGCGATGGGGGGCCACGCCATCGTGCGCGATCGCGTGGCGGAGGATCTCGGACTCGCGCAGGAGTTCGTACGCGCCGGGCGGCGGATCGCGATGCTGGCGGCGATCGAGCAACTCTCCACGCACATGTACGCGTCGCTGCGCGAGCTGATCGGCGGATGGCGCAAGAACATCTTCGCCGGCGGTCGCAACGCCGTCCTCGGCGGCGCCGTCGGCCGATTCTTCTATCCCGCGATGCTGCTCGGCATTCCGCTCGTTGGGCTCATTCCAGTTTTCATATTGATCGCCGCTCTGTTCGGGATGTTGTCGGCGGCGTGGCTGATCTGGTCGGCCATGGCCGTTGGGGCGATGCTCGTGTTCTGGGGCGCGATCTACCGTTTCATGGGCGAACCAGTCGCATACGCGCTCATCTACCCGTTGGGATTCGCGATGCTCTTGTACATCGCCGCGGGCGCCGTGAGACGCGGCCGTCGGGTCGAGTGGAAGGACCGCCAGTACCAGAGCCGCTGACGTTCTCGTGGTGAGGATGAAGGTCGCGCAGTCACGGCATCACCTTGGTCGCCCGCTTTCGCATCGGCGCCGTCAATCGCTCGAGGTCTGCGTCATTTCGAATGACGTGCGGCGTGAGAAAGATGAACAGCTCTGTCTCGTTTCCCGACCGCGTGTGGCTGCCGAACAAGCCCCCGATCAACGGAATGCTCGATAGAATTGGAATTCCACTCACCTGCACGTCGCGCTCCTTGTCGCTCAAGCCACCGAGCACCACCGTCTGGCTGTCGCGCACGAGCAGATCGGTCTTCACCGATCGCGTCGAGATGACGGGCGCGTTGAACGCGGTTTCCGTCGTCGCGCTGCTCACCTCCTGCGTCACCGACATCGCGACCGTGCCGTCGACGCTGATCGTCGGACGCACGCTCAGCTTCGTGCCCACGTCGCGATATTCGACGATTTGATCGCGGACCGCCGCATCCGTCGGCAGCGATCGCGACACCTGAACGAACGGCCGCTGGCTTCCCACGTTTACTTCCGCTTGCTGGTCGTTCGCGGTCAGCACGATCGGCCGGCTCACGATCCGCACGTCGCCGCGACTGGCCGCCGCCTGGATCGTAGCGTCGAGGTCGAAGCCGCCAACGCCCATGACGTGCAGCGTGAAATCGGCGAGTCCGGCGGATGCCGGCGTGAAGGCGCCGCCGATCGTCGTGTTCTCGGTTCCCGCGACATGCTGCTGGCCGATCGTCGCCGCGACGCCAAGGCTGAAGTTCCGATCGCGCCGCGCTTCGACGATGAGAACTTCGATGAGCACCTGCGCGGGTCGGACGTCGATCTGCTCCACGGCCGCGCGAATGAGCTCGAAGTCCGCGCGATTGGCGCGAATCAGCAGGCTGTTTGCGTGCGCATCCGAAACGATCGTCACATCGCCCGTCAACGCGGCGGTTCGGCCGATCGTGCCGGGCATCGACTGCGGAAGCGGCGCATCGACCGGCGGCACCTGGTTGGTGCGCAACTCGTCGGCGAGCGTCGGCGTGTGACTGCCGCCGAATGCGGCGGATTGTTGCGGTGTGCCGCGTCCGAACAGCGCGTTGACCGTGGACGCGACATCCGATGCGCGCGCATGACTCAGCGGCACCACGAACAACTCGGGGCTCGCGACCTGCTGTTTTGCGCTGGCGCCGGGCGCGGTCGTCATCATGGACGAGACCGGCGAAGCCGATGAGGCACGCGGCGCCTCCCTCGGCCGTGCGCGATACGCGCCACTCGCGGTGTCTTCCACGAACTCATATCCCTGCGCGTCGAGCAACCCGCGCAGAAGACGCGGCACGTCGGCGCGCGGAATCGCTCTCGGCGGCTCGAGCGTCACCTGCGGACCGGGGCCCGAACCGCTGAAGATCACGGGTTTATCGAGATACTGTTGAATGACCTGCACCGCGGTGCGAAGATCGGTGTTCACGATGCGAATCGTCACGCTGTCCGGATGCGTTTGCGCGCTCAGCGGCGCCGAGCTCGCGCTCAGGATGCACGCGAGCGCTGGGATCGCGCGCCTCATTGCCGCCGCCGAAAGCTCAGGATCCACGTCGTGTCCGGGCCCTGCACCACGACGCTGTCGCGCGTCACCGTGCGCATGACGAGCTTGTCGAACGCGCTTCCGGTCCGAACGAGCGTGCCCTGCGCCTGTCCGGGAATCCCGTCGATCACGGCCTGCCATGGCGGTCCCCCGATGACCGCTTTCAACGTCATGACTGGACGGAGCGGCGGCGGCGCAACGATTGGATTCGCGCCCGCACTCGTCTCCACGGTGGCGTCGAATCGCACGCCCGCCGGCTCGTTCGCGATCCGAAACGGATCGTTGGAGACGATGAGCGCCTCCGATTCGGCGAGATGTGCCTCGAGCGAGTCGGTGTTGGGGCGAGCCACCACGTCCAGGTTCAGCGATGCAACCGGAAGCGCCGGCACGGCGTCACGCCACCGAACGACGCCGATCGTCATGAGGGCCGCGAACGCCAAACCGCCAAACGCTGACCCGCGCCACGCGCGCCACGCGCGCCACGCGCGCCACGCGCGCCACCCGCGCCACGCACTCATCGGCCGGTATCTCGCACGATCGCGCCGATCCCAGCCACCAACACGTCGATGCGCAGCGTCTCGACCTTCAGCGCACTCGAGACCGGCTCGGGCTGCGACACGCTCAACTCGCGCACGACGAGCGTCGCGCCGCCGCCCTCGATCGCGTGCAGAAATCCAGCGAGGCCGGTGACATCCGTGAGTCCCGTAAGCCGCACCTCGACTTGCGCGAGGCCCGCGGTCGCGGCGGAATCGGCGCGAAGCTGAAGCGCGGTGAGTTTTATGGAATTCTCATCGGCCAGGTCTTCGACCGAGGACGCGAGCAAGGCCGCGATCGCTGCCGGCGACGGTCCGGACAGAATGGCCGAGTCGACTTCCGCGAGCCGCGCACGACGCGCGGCGAGGCTGTCGCGAACCGCGCCGCTGGACATCAACGCCTGTTGATAGGTCGCGAGCTCTTGCGCGGCGGCCTGCGCGTCGGTGACACGATCGGATTGCCAGCGCTGCAACGCCGGCACGCCGCGCGCGATCGCGACCAGCAGAGTCACGGATACCGCGCCGCCGAGCAATGTTCGCCGATCGCGCCGCGACATTCCGAGATCGACGCTCACCGCGCCCACGGTGCTCACGGTGCTCACGGTGCTCACGGTGCTCTCCGTTCCGCTCGCGCCAGCGAAACGGTCCGCCTTCCCGGCCGCCGAAACCGAAACGAGGCGCGCTCGACACGTACGCCGCCAATCACCTCACGCGTCACCGAGCCCACGATGCGTGGCGCCACGATCTCACTCATGCCCTGCAGCTCGGGCAGCACATCCGCGACCTGTGCGGCGATCGCAGCGAAGCTTCCATCCACGGAATCCACGTGAAACGTCAGGACCGCCGTCGACTCCGGAATCGCTTCGCTCAGCTCACCCAACACGCTGCTCACCCGGCCACGCTCCCCGCGAAACGCCTCGATACGCGCCAGCGTTTGCGTGATTCGTCTGAGCTCCGCCTGATCGCGCGCCAGCGCCGAGCGCCGATCTTCTGCGCGGGCGAGCTCCACGCGCGCGTGACGGGCGAATCGTTCGGCGCGATAGCCGCGACCCGCGAGCGCGAAGAGTCCGGCAGCGGCAAGGCAAACACTTTCGAGGCCGAGGCGAAGTCGCGTGCGCCAGTGCGCACGACTCGCATCGACTGCCGGCCGCCAACACAACGGCCCATTCGGCCGCATCGCGGTCGCGGCACGCGCATCGATGTAGCGCTCAGCGTCGTCGTCGTTCGCTCGGTCGACCGCGGGCGCCATGATCCGATCGATGCGACACACGTGACCGTTCTCGCCGGCGATCGCGAATGCCTGGCGGCCATCGCGCCACTCGACCTGGTCATGCCCAACATTCGCCGCGATCGCGACCACCGAGGGCACCGCGCAGACGATTTT